>JBJELR010000284.1:0-9043 GCA_051879255.1 Lachnospiraceae bacterium
ATTTGGCTGGAAAATAAAGGAAAAAGACCTCTTGTTTACAAAGGGGGGATTCGTTTTGGTGAGGATTACAGTAACGGATTTACCAATCAGGCAGTCTTGGACTATAACATGAATTTCATGAAGGAATATGGGAGAGACAGTTCCATAATGAGTAATCTCACACCGGAGAGAATTTCCGATCCCGAAGGCTTTAAGAGCTTCTATAAGGAGGTTTTTGAGACGATCTATACCCTTGATTATTTGCAGGGAATGGCTTATCTGCAGCTTACCCCTGAGCAGCAGGCAAGAATCACCCTGCAGCATAGCTATGCGGAAAAAACAGGGACATGGACCTATGTTACGACTACCAATAACTCTATGGTAAGCACATGGAACAGAGTCAGTGATACACAGCTTGAACAGATGAAGCTAAAAACGCTGGATGACCTGTGGGATAATCAGTTGACTATACGGCCGGGACATCGGTACGATTTGGTAAGCTCCAATCTGGTTGGAAGTAATGACCTTGGTGCATACAATTTAGATCGGGTTTCTTTTGCAAGCTGGTATGTACCCTATTTCAACGAAGGAAGCCCCAATGCACAGACCTTCCGTCGAAACGGCTTTGAACTGGGCGGATTGTTTGGGTATAGTGATGGTCTGGTAGCTTACCTGAGCGGAGAAACAAAGGTAGGTGATTTGGCCCATTATCAAAGTCTTTTTGGCAGCGACTTTACTTTTGAAAAGTATAGAAAGGAAAAGAATAAAGAAATCGGAGAGAAGCTGCAGGCACAAAAGCTGGAGCCAAACCCGCTATTTGACGAAGATGCATTAATTGAATATTTTAAACAGGCCATGATTAATCCCGGATATGAGATGAATCAGGTTTCCAGTAAGGGAACCAGTCTTCAAAATATTCGTGATGCCAGAGAAAATGTATATCGTTATCTGCAAAGGATTACAGACGACTTTTCCAGCCCTATTTATGATACCGGGGGAATAGCTGTACAGTATATTTCCACCGCACAGGAGCTGGTTGAGCGAATGAATGAAAATCCAGAGGGATTTTTCGTGCTTAATAATGATATCTCGATGGAAGGAATTACCCCTCAAGGAGAGGTTTATCTTAATCAGACCTTCATTGGGAAGATAAATGGTAACGGGTATAAGATAACCGGTCTGACAAGGCCTCTTTTTACCCAGGTAGTAAATTCCTATATTAGTAACCTTACTTTGGAAAAATCCGATGGTACGGTAAACAACTCCTTACTGGCGAAAAATGTCAGCATGAGCATCCGGGTGCAGGAGGAAAAGTCGTTTAAGGAAGTAGGAAGTCTTAAAGAACTGCAGGAAATTGGAAAGAATACTTATGACTACTATGTCCTTACGGCAGATATTGATGCCTCACAGGCAGAGGGAAAAGTAATTATTCCGGGTACGTTCAGTTCCGTTCTGGAAGGAAAGGGACATAAAATATACGGACTGAGGAAACCGCTTTTTGAAAATATCAGCGGAGGGCATCTGAAGGATGTGGTAATCAATGATGTAAGTATTGAGACAAATGCCCAGGTGCAAAACCCTGCAGTAATTACCCTGCGCAGTAATAACGCTGCTTTTTCCAATATAGATTTATCCGATATTGAATTAAAAGGAAGGGATTATGCAGGCGTTGTGACCGGTACAGACCGACAAGGCTCCACATTTTCACGCATCCAAATCCGAAATGCCAAGGTGGAAGCGGAAGGGATCAGTGTAGGAATTTTTGCGGGCCGAATGGTAAATTCACAAATAGAAGACGTGGCCATTATTGAAAGCCAGGTCAGTGTATCGAAAAAAGAAATCGGAGGCTTTATCGGAAACAGCATTGGCGTGGATATCAGCCGCGTTTATTCACAAGTAGATTTAACGGTAAATTCATATACACAGGAGGAAGCAGAACAAATCGGAGGCTTTATCGGCGTACTGGGAAGTAATTCTACTTTAAATCAGGTTATTTCTGAGGCTCAGATCAGGGCCGGTGAAACAGACGTTGATCTCACTCCCATTTCCCGGTTTGTTGGAAAAACAGGAGATAATGTCAAGGCAGCACAGGCCTATGAATATGAGACAGCAGGTGGACAATCCCAAGTGGGAGGAAGCTTTGGCGAAGGCTTAAAGCCATTCCTTATGGAGAACAAGAAGAATCCCGGCTTCTATAGCGGCATAGGATTTAAGGAGGAGGTTTGGAATCTCTCTTATGTTGAGATGAAAGGCTATCCGGAGCTTTATGGAATGGAACGCCAGCAGGTGTATACCATCAGCTCCTGGGATGAATTATTGCGTTTAGAAGCTTATCCCAACGCCAGCTTTGTTTTGGCAGGAGATTTGAATGCCGCCGAAAGTGGAGCAAAGGAGGTCATCATTCAGGAGTTTAGCGGAAGTCTGGATGGTAACGGATACTCCATTACCGGCCTTAGTGTGCCTTTGTTTGGAAAGCTGAAGGGAGAAGTAAAAAATCTGGGACTGAAAAACAGTCAGCTTACGACAAGAGCAGGCCGGGAGGAAGGCCTTCTGGCAGAAAGCTTGGAAAAGGCAAGAATAGTTAATCTGCTGCTGCAGGATGTTCGGGTCACCTCTGCAGACAGAGCCGGACTGTTGGCAGGCAGTTCAAAAGAAAGCTATCTTGAAAATATATTAGTAATCAATTCAAATATGCAGGCAGACTCCTTCAAGGGAAGCGGATTTTTGTTGAAAGCCTCCGGTACTACCATGCTGAATATATGGCAGCAGGTGGAGGTGCAAAAGGAAGGTGGAGAAGCCGCAAGCTTTCTTCAGGAGGATTTGGGGCAAAACACAATCCAGGGAGTTGTTATTGCAGGAAACTTACCTGAAGACACAGATAAATTTTCAATTGGAACGGACTCTGATGCAAAAAATGTTTATGTATTCTCAGAAAGCTCCGGTAACGTTACTGCCGACATGGGTGCAGAGGTAATCGGAAATGGTTTATGGAGTCAGGAATTTTATTCAGCTACTCTCGGCTTGGACCAATCTGAATGGGATATCAGCTCCGTTACGGTGTTGGGCTATCCTGTGTTAAAGGTGTTAAAGGACACAGAAGGCTTAGAGGCCTTTGCTATCCGGCTTTCCACAAGGGAAGACCTGGAGAAGCTAAACCGCCTGCCGGGTGCTACCTTTGTGCTTACAAAGGACATCAGTCTGGATTCCCGGCAGGGCGTTCTGGTTTCCGAAACCTTTACCGGAAAACTGTATGGTGAGGGGCATACCCTGTCCCATTTGCAGGCTCCGCTTTTTGAGGACTTTAGAGGAGAGGTAGAAAACCTGCATGTGGAGAATGCCTCCATCGTCAATACGGATGGGGGAGCAAACCTTCTGGCAAAGAGCGCCCGGGGAGCAAAGGTTACCGATGTATTTTTCTATGGGATTTCCCTGCAGGGAAAAGAGAGAAGTGCAATTGTAGGTACTGATGAGGCATCTGTCTATGACCGGGTAGGCGTGCGGGGGCTTACCCTTAAGCTTGGAGGTGGAACCAGCGGATCTTTAATTGGAGAAGCTACAGGAACCAGGCTGACCAACCTATTTACCTCTGACGTATATTTGAAGTCGGAGGAGCTGCAGGCCGATTGGGAATTTATTGGCGGACTTATAGGAAAAGCAAGCAGTATAGAAATGAAGGATATTTATTCCGAAAACTATTTGGAGTTACCCCTGGGTGAAGGAAATCCCAATATTTCTGCGTTGATTGGCGGAATGGGAGATGCCTCCTCCAAGATTCAGAATGGAGTAAGTGCCGGAGGAATCCTTCCCCATGATCCCAACAGGGATAAGTTTGTGTACCTGACCGACATACAATCCTCTAATTTAAATGGTCTGGTTAATTGCTACATCAACGAGAGTACAGGAGGAAAAAATCTGGCAGCCGGCGGGCTTAATAAGGTAACTCAGGCTACACTTAAGACCAGTACGTTTTATCAGAATACAGTAGCCTTTGACCAGGAAATCTGGAATTTCCAAGCCCTGTCTTCAACGGGAATGCCTATGCTGTCAAAGATGAAAAATATACGCATTATTCCGCCGGGCCATGGCTTTGCACAGGAAGACTATGACACACCACTGCTTCAGGAAAATGTTCCTGCGGGCTATATCGGAATTACCAATGCCGATGATTTACTGCAGATAAAAAATAATCCAAATGGTAAATATATCCTTATGGATGACATTTCTGTCTACAGCCTTGATGCAGCAGACTCCTTCCTTGGAAACTTTGGCGGAGAACTGGACGGAAACGGCCAGGTAATTGCAGATATCCATGATGCACCATTATTTGCAACCCTTACCGGTACAGTACGAAACCTTACATTAAAAAATGCCAGGGTAGAGAAGTATGAGCTTTCAGAAGGAGCCAGCGTTCTTACAAAACAGATTCGTGCCGGAGTGGTGGAAAAAGTAAAATTAGAATCGGTTCACGTGTCAGGTGGAAGCAACACCGGTGCACTTGCCGGAGTGGTGAATCAAAAGAGCCGGATTTCTGAAATTTGGGCTAAGGACCTGGTGGTAAATGAGGTAGGCCCAACCTTTGATCCTTATGTACAAAAAAATGTTGAGCAGGTGGGCGGCCTGATTGGACGTTTGGAGAACTCTACAATGACGTATGTATATGCCGGCGGCAGGATTACGTTGAACGGACATAAACAGGGCGGCATCGTCGGAAGTATTGCCCATGATACGTATGGAAGTTCGTATTCCGGCGTAGAACAGGTGATATCCAACATGACGGTGAAGTCTACTCTGCCATTGCGAGAAGGTTATATTACGTATAAACGAGGTGGCCTGGTTGGCGAAATTAGTTGGGCATATGGAACGAAGTGGATGAAAAACTGTCTGGCTATAGGCGAGGCAAAGGAAAATGCAGCTATTGGAAGCCTGTATCCCAGTTTTGTATTCGGGTACAACAGTGGTCAGGCATTGGATGGATTAACAAATTGTTACGAAGCACAGGGAGTAGGAACTGCCAGTGGAAGCGGCTATCTGACAACCATTGCAAAAGATGGACTGACAGAAGATTTCTACCTGAATACCCTGAAATTGGATACCTCTATCTGGAATCTTTCGACCATAGGAAGTGAGGGTATTCCCATCCTTTCTTTTGTACAAAGTGAGGGAGCAGATACCGTAGTACCTAATGTGATGTCGGTATTCTCCCGCTTAGCTGCTAAAGATGTTGAGCAGCCGGAGGAAGAAACCACTGACGAGGATTCGGAAAAAGTACAGGAAGCTGAGAGTGGGGAGGAGACTTTAGAGGCAGAAGCAGAGGAGAAGGATTCTTTGGCAGAGGAAGACTCTTCCCAGCAGGAGCCGACACAGGAGGAGGCTTCTCAAGAACAACCCTCTCAGGAAGAAGCGGAGCAGGAAAAAACCTCCCAGGACAATTCCACTCAGGAAGCAGAAGGGTGGACCCAGACGGAGGAGATAAAGGAAGTTTTGGATTCCACAGAGGGCAGTAATTAATACAAATACAAGAAAAAAGGTTTATCTACCCGGTAGGTAAACCTTTTTCGTATATGTACCTTATGGTGCACAAGCCTGTGGTTTCTGTTCTTTTTCTCATTTTTTCGTCTGATATTTTCAGCCCTATAGTGATTGCTAACCACAGGGTTTAATGCTATAATAGCCCCATATACATTAAGGCTGACAGGAATGGATTTTACTTATTTATTTAAGCCATAGAACAGGCGATGCCTGTTCCATGCATGGGGATTAGAATGAGAGGAAATATGAAAAATAGAGTAAAAATAAAAGGGATGCTGCGTACCTATTTGCAGACCTCCCTCTATTTGGGGATTTTACTGGCAGGCGTTAATTTAGCGGTATACCTCTTTGATTATCGGGGAGGACTGCTGCTTTCCGGTTTTGTACTGCTGTATTTTGGCATTACGCTGTACTTGTTCTGGAACAGTAAAACAGTAATTATGACGGAGCTGGTAAGCTTTGCTACAGAGTATGGGCAGATTCAGCGACAGCTATTAAGGGAATTGGAGCTTCCCTATGCGTTGTTGGATGACAGAGGAAGGATTATCTGGACCAATGAGGCCTTTGAACAGGTTACCCATAAGCCGAAAGGATATTCCAAGGCTCTGACAACAGTTTTTCCGGATATTACGGTAGATAAGCTCTTAGGGGATCTGGATGAGGGAGAAACACAGCTTTCTTATGAAGGCAGTGAATACTCAGTTAAGCTGAAAAAGATTTCTCTCAGAGAAATGGCAAAAAACAGTGATATTATCAGTCCTGACGGTTATGACGGCTATCTGATTGCTCTTTATTTATTTGATGAGACAGCCTTGAGGATTGCCCTGAAGGAGAACGATAATCAGTCCCTTACCATAGGAATGATTTATCTGGATAATTATGAAGAAGCCCTGGAAAGCGTAGAAGAAGTAAGACGCTCTCTCCTTACTGCCCTTATCGATCGAAAAATCAATAAGTATATCGCAGCGCAGGACGGTATCTGCAAGAAGCTGGAGAAGGATAAGTATTTTATTATTCTGAGGAAGGAAGCAGTTATTCAGCTTCAGAACAGTCGGTTCGATTTGTTGGATGAGGTAAAAACCGTAAATATAGGGAATGAAATGGCAGTCACCATCAGTATCGGTATTGGTCTGGATGGTCTCACTTATGCACAAAACTATGAATTTGCCCGTACCTCGGTAGATTTGGCTTTGGGAAGGGGCGGCGACCAGGCGGTAGTAAAGACACCGGAAAGAATCAGCTACTATGGGGGAAAGAGCCAGCAGGTAGAAAAGAACACCAGAGTGAAGGCCAGAGTAAAGGCTCATGCCCTTAGAGAAATTATTTCGGCTAAAGACAGCGTCATCGTCATGGGACACCGATTGGCTGATGTGGATAGCTTTGGTGCGGCGGTGGGTATCTGGAGAATCGCCAAAAGTCTGGATAGAAAGGCTCATATTGTTATTAACCAGGCAACCACCTCAGTTCAGCCCTTGGTGGATATGTTTAAGGATAATGATAATTATGATGCAGATATGATTGTCAACAGTGCACAGGCACTGGAGCTGGCTACGGCTAATGCCGTTCTGGTAGTAGTAGATGTGAATAAGCCCAGTATAACGGAATGCCCGGAGCTTTTGAAGCTGTGTAAGTCCATTGTGGTTTTGGATCACCACAGACAGGGCTCGGAAACCATTGAGAACGCAACCTTATCCTATGTTGAGGCCTATGCCTCCTCCACCTGTGAGATGGTGTCAGAAATTCTGCAGTATATCAATGATGGAGTCAAGGTGAGAGGTGATGAGGCCGATTGTATGTATTCGGGTATCATGATTGACACCAATAACTTTACCAGCAAAACCGGAGTAAGAACCTTTGAAGCAGCCGCCTTTCTCCGTCGCTGCGGGGCAGATGTAACCAGAGTCAGAAAGCTGTTCAGGGATAATGCAGAGGAATATAAGGCAAAGGCAGACGCAGTCAGTCAGGCAGAAATCTACCGTAATGATTATGCCATTTCCATCTGTAGAAGTGAAGGAATACAGAGTCCTACAGTGGTAGGTGCGCAGGCAGCTAATGAGTTGTTGAACATTAAAGGAATTAAGGCCAGCTTCATCCTGACAGAGTATCAGGGAACGGTTTACGTCAGTGCAAGATCCATAGATGAGGTAAACGTTCAGGTGGTAATGGAACGTATGGGCGGTGGAGGACACCAGACCATAGCAGGCTGTCAGATGGAGGGCATTACGCCCAAGGAGGGAATAGCGCGGATTAAGGCCTGTCTGGATGAGATGATGGAAGAAGGAGAGATAGCATGAAAATCATTTTATTGGAAGATGTAAAAAGTCTTGGAAAAAAAGGAGAAATTATTGAAGCCAATGACGGCTATGCAAGAAACTATATTTTACCCAAGAAGCTGGGGGTAGAGGCTACGGCAAAGAATCTGAATGATTTGAAGCTGCAAAAGAATAATGAGGCCAAAATTGCCAAGGAGCAGTTAGAAGCAGCACAAAGCCTGGCAAAGGACCTGGAAACGAAGGAGGTTGTGGTGAGAATCAAAGCCGGTGAAGGGGGAAGAACCTTCGGCTCTGTATCCACAAAGGAAATCGCAGCCGCGTTTAAGGAGCAGTGCGGTGTAGAGGTAGATAAGAAAAAAATCCAGTTGGAGGAGGCAATCAAGAGCTTTGGGGTGTACAAGGTAAACATTAAGCTGCATCCCAAGGTGACAGGTGTTTTGACCGTAAAGGTACAGGAAAAGGATTAAGCCGAGAGGAAAAAACAGATGGCATCATTAGAGGAAGCAGTCATAAAAAGAGTTTTGCCTCACAGCATAGAAGCAGAACAATCGGTTATCGGTTCAATGATGTTGGATCGAGAAGCCATCGTTGTTGCTTCTGAGTTGATTTCCGGGGAGGACTTTTATCACAAACAGTATGGAATCGTATTTGACTCTATGGTGGAGCTTCATGAAGAAGGCAGGCCGGTAGATGTGGTAACTTTGCAGGACAGGCTGAAAGAAAAGGATGTGCCCCCGGAAGTAAGCAGTCTGGAATTTATTCGGGATATTCTTACGGCAGTACCTACCTCGGCCAATATTAAATCCTATGCCGCAATTGTGGCGGAAAAGTCCATACTGAGGAAAATGATCCGCCTGAATGAAGATATTGCAAATCAATGCTATGGCGGCAAGGAGAGCATGGAAGTTATCCTGGAGGATGCGGAAAAACGGATTTTTGAATTGGTGCAGAACCGTAATTCGGGAGAATTCGTTCCCATCCGGCAGGTGGTCATGAATGCACTGGAAAAAATTGAAGCGGCGTCTAAAAACAGCGGAAGGGTTACGGGAATTGCGACCGGATTTTTAGATTTAGATTATAAAACATCGGGAATGCAGCCGGCAGACCTGGTATTGATTGCGGCCAGACCCTCTATGGGAAAGACGGCCTTTGTGCTCAACATTGCCCAGCACGTAGCCTTTCGTCTAAAAGAGGCGGTGGCCATATTCAGCCTGGAAATGTCCAAGGAACAGTTGGTAAACCGTATGTTCTCTCTGGAATCC
>JBJELR010000285.1:0-8992 GCA_051879255.1 Lachnospiraceae bacterium
AGATTGTCCTCGATAATGAACGGAACAATATTGTATTTCAGGCATTCTTTAAACATAATCAGTCTGCCGACACGACCATTACCGTCCTGGAACGGATGGATTCGCTCAAACTTTACATGGAAGTCCAGAATATCTTCAAAAGTCTTTTCTTCCTTGGCGTTGTATTCCGTCAGCAGCGCTTTCATCCTGTCAGCAACTTCTTCCGGAAGAGCAGTATCCATACCGCCGACTTCATTCGGAAGTTTCTTGTAATCACCAACAGCGAACCAATCCTTTCTGGAATCGCTGGTGCCATTCTTCAAAACCAAATGAAGTTCCTTGATGAACTTCTCCGTCAACGCTGTTTTCGCGTTCTCAATGATCATGTCGATACAGCGGAAGTGATTGGCTGTTTCAATCACATCATCCACATTGAGAACTTCATTTTCCACACCGATGGTGTTGGTTTCAAAGATGTATCTGGTCTGTTCATGAGTCAGACAGCTTCCCTCAATATGGTTTGAATTGTATGTTAAATCAATCTGTGTCTTATGATAAATACCACCGGAGTAGTTGCTTACTTTCTGATCTTTCAGAATATCCAACAGAGTAACAGGCTGCTCTTTTCTCTTGTTTGTACGCTCTGGTTTTTCTGCATTTTCAGGAATCTTCCAAGTCTTTCCGGTAAGAAACGCACCAATCACACGACCCTGGGCGCAGTAGTTTCTAACACTACGTTCCGACACATTCCATTTTTTCGCTATTTCTGTAACTGAAAGATATCGCATCTGTTCTCCTCCGCTATAAATCGAATCAAAATTTACTCTCATCTATCATATAACATAGCATATTATCGGCAATAAATTCAACTTTTTTACATCTTGTTCTGAATTATTGCCGCAGCAAATAAAAAATATACTTAACAAAAAGTGCTAAGCCACAAGTTCGACCTGCAGCTTAGCACAATCCTCTTTCTCTTTACCTATTATCCTATTCTTCCTCCATGGCCTTAAGCTCAGGGCTGAAAATCAGTTCGCAGCCTGTAGCCGCCTGGATATCCTCCCTGGTGTAGTCAGGATGAAGCTCCGTCACTACAATTCCCTGGGGCGTAATCTCCATAACTCCCATTTCGGTTACAATCATGTTTACACATTTCTGGGCAGTCAAAGGCAGTGTACATTCCTTTAAAATTTTAGGCTGTCCCTTCTGGGTATGGAGCATGGCAATGATTACCTTCTTTGCGCCAACCACCAAATCCATGGCACCTCCCATTCCTGCCACCTTCGCTCCGGGAACAATCCAGTTTGCCAGATCACCGTTTTCGGCCACCTGCATTGCTCCCAGTACAGTAATATCCAGATGCCCGCCTCTTACCAGGCCAAAACTCACTGCAGAATCAAAAAAGTGAACCCGGTCAATGGCAGTAACATATGCACCGCCGGCATTTACAATATCCACATCTTCTTCCCCCTCTTCAACAACTTCACCAAGGCCGGCAAAGCCATTCTCAGAATGAAGAATTACATCTACGTTCTTAGGAATATAATTGGCTACCAGAGTGGGAAGGCCTATTCCCAGATTACCAAAATCGCCATCTTTAAATTCCTTTGCAATTCTTTTTGCAATTCTCTCCTTTAAATCTGCCATTTTGCTTCTCCTTCCACGATAATATCGATTACTACTCCCGGAATATCATAATGATCTGAATCCAGTTCACCCACTTCAACTACTCTCTCACTTGCCAGAACAACCTTGTCTGCTGCACCGGCCATAACATAGTTAAAGTTCTTCGTTGCCTTTTCACATTTAAAATTACCGAACTTATCGCATACGGATGCTCGAACAAAAGCATAATCAGCCTTTAGCGGCAGCTCCAACAGATACTCTTTCCCCTCAATTTCAACCACCTTTTTTTCTCTGCCAAGTTCATCCAAAGCATGCTGCATAGGGGTTCCCACCCCGGTAGGAGTCAGCACTCCACCCAATCCATAATTGGCAGCCCTGATTTTTTCCGCAAGAGTCCCCTGAGGTACCAGAGTACATTTTAAGGTTCCCCCATTCATTCCTTCTGCAATAATCGGATTCATTCCCACGTGGCTGGCAATGATATGGTCCACCATTCCTGCTGCTAACAGCTTTGCAATTCCTCTGTCCGTTTTGGCCCCATAGGTTCCTACCGGAAGGCCGCCATCATTTCCAATTACCGTAAGGTGCTTTACTCCTTTTCTCACCAGGGCATCCATTAGAATCTCCGGAGAGCCTGTCCCAAGAAATCCACCCACCATAATCGTCATGCCGTCTTTTACACCGGCTACTGCCTCATCTGCAGTTAAAAACTTATTAACCATTTCTACCTCCATGTTAAAGTGTTGGGCTGAGGCGGTTATTTCCTCAAATCCATCAGCCTCCACCTTCTTTTGTTTGTAAAATTGTGCCATACATGATTAAATTCACGTATAGCACCCTATTCATTAGAAATATCCTGCTTATCCACCTTCCCCAATAGTGGAGCAGGATACTTCTATCTCACTTTTCCCGTTACCAGTCTAAATCGGCCTTAGAAGGGCAGAAGGAAACCGAATCCTGCAAGCAGAAGGCAGCCGCATACTACAATGCCGCTGAACAATAATGCAATTACACAATAACCCATAATGTCACGTGCAGACAGACCCGCAATACCCAATGCAGGCAGTGCCCAGAAAGGCTGAATCATATTGGTCCATGCATCCCCCCAGGCAATAGCCATACCGGTTATGGAAGGATCAACACCTAACTCCAGGCCGGCAGGCATCATAATGGGTCCCTGTACTGCCCACTGTCCACCACCGGAGGGTACGAAGAAATTAACGATACCGGCTGACAGGAAGCTAAACAGCGGGAAGGTTACCTGATTGGAAATAGATACAAAAAAGGTACTGATTACGCTTGCCAGGCTGATTCCATTAGGCGCAAAGGTCATCAGTGCCATAATACCTGCATAGAAGGGGAATTGTAAAATGATTCCCGCAGTTCCTTTGGCTGCATCTGCAATCGCATGAACATAGTTAATAGGAGTTTTATGTGCTAACAGCCCCAATACCAGGAAAATGGTATTTACAATATCCAACGTTAAATTGAAGCCATTATTCATAAAATAATTTACCAAAAAGATCAATCCGGCAACCACAATAATCAAGGAGCAAATAGGGCTGTGCTCCAGCTTCTCTGCAGGAGTAACCGGCACTTTTTTATCTTCTTCTGTTTCCTTTAACAATTCAGGATCTACCACAAAGGTTTCTTCCGCACTGGGATGCATTCTGGCATTAATAAAAGGTAGACCTACCAGAATAATCACACAGGCCAAAATATTATAGGGTGAAAAGATGGTCATAGAAGTAGAAATCGCTTCTGACAAAGCTCCTCCTGTAGCCTTTAAAAGAGCCTCCTCACCGGGTGTTGCCAGGGCCAGGGGAATAGAGCCTGAAATACCTGCATGCCAGACCACAAATCCGGTATAAGCAGAGGCAATCAGCAGTCGATAGTCAATCCCTTTTACCTTTTTTGCCACTTCCTTTGCCAGAATTGCACCGATAACCAAACCAAAGCCCCAGTTTAACCAGCAGCAGATAACGGACACTAAAGTTACTACTACAATTCCCTGAGTGGGGGTCTTTGCAATTCCTGCAATTTTATCAATGATTCCTTTTACAATCTTAGCATTCGCCAGTGCACTTCCCAGTACCAGAACCAATGCCATCTGCATGGAAAAGGCCAGCAGATTCCAGATGCCTTTTCCCCATCCTGCTACCGTTGCTACTACGCCTGCCCCAGTTACTGCCAGTGAGCCTGCAAATACAAGTACGGTTAAGATTACGCAGAATAAGAACGGATCCGGAAGAAATCTGTTGACCAGGTGTACACAGCCATTTGATAGTTTTCTCAACATGTTCTCTTTTCTCCTTTGCATATTTAGTTTTCTTGTTCTCTAGTAAAGATAATCGTCCCAGACATATGAGGCCGGGCAAAATGCACAAAAATAATCGCTAATGTGGGGAAGTTATATTGTGCATTACCTCTATAGTTTACCATTTTGTTATAAATTAATCAATCTTTTTTATAAAATACTTCATTATTTTTTTAGATTTATCAAACTTTTTTAATAATCTTTACTAAAAAAATGCTGCTTTAATGCATCCTAATTCCTTTCTCTGTATTTATAAGCAAGAAAGCAGCAAAATGGCTCAAGATAACTATTGATATTGGCACCAATCAGCAAAATATAGCAATAAAGGTACAGCCACAGCAAAAAGAGGATAATCGTTCCCAGGCTTCCATAAGCCGAAAAGGTGTTGAAGTGCTCCAGGTACAGTGAAAATCCAAAGGAGCATACAATCCAGGCCAGACCTGCAAAAACAGCTCCCGGAATCTGATACAGCAGCTTCATTGTTTTATTGGGAACATAGGTATAGATCAAGGTAAACACAAGAATCAGAAACAGGAGGACAAGCAAAAAACGAAAATGGCTGAAAAAATAAATTCCTTTTTCCAGAATAGGAAATTTTTTCAGAATAAAGGTAAAAATTTGCTTTCCAAAGACTCCCATACATAGGGTAATAAGTAAAGCCACCAATACCACCACTGTATAAAAGCTGGCTACGATCCGAAGGCGAAAATAGTTTCGCTCCTCTACTACTGAATTGGTGGCATTCAAGGCTCTCATCAGAGCCAGCATCCCTTTCCCTGCGGACCAGACGGTCATAAGAATAGCAAAGGAAAGGATTCCCACAGATTTATCGTACACCTGACTCACCAAAGAAACCATTATGGGATCCAGATTGTCAGGAGCAACCTCCGTTAAAATCATCATCAGATTAGCCTCTGTCAAAGGTGTATAGGGCATAGCTGCACAGAGCAGCATCAATACCGGAATCAGGGAAAGAAACAGAAAGAAAGCTATGCTGGAGGCATAAGAGCTAACATCGTTATTACGTAAAAGCCGGCTGAAACCCATAGCAATTTTATACCATTTTTTCATCTAAACCTCCTCTTTATGCGGGCCTGTGTACCTGACAGCCAGAATAATAGAAAATGAGAATTTCTTCATAGCTTCGTCCTAAATTGGCTAAATTTTTAGCTCCGTTCTGGCTCATTCCCACGCCATGGCCGAAGCCTCCGCCAAGCAGCTTCAACGCAGTGACTTCCTCTCCATCGGTTGGGACCTCAACGACGTAAAAAGCACTGGGCAAAAGATTCCCACAGGCATAGGTTTTTCCATCCTGCAAAACTGCACTGGACTCTCCGTCAGTTAACACCGCCCGCACATTCAGTTCCTTTTGTACCAATATCTGTGCTTTTTCACCAATAAACAGAAGCTCCTCTACGGTTCCCCCCACTCCTCGTTTATTTACCCGAATATCCTTCAGCGTAAATGGATTGGGAATGGCTCCTTTTTGAAAATCTGCACCATTCTCACTGATGAGAATCTGGTTCGGATACTTTTCCTGCCTGGTCCTCAAATTATCGAGAATCTGCTCGATATTTCGGTGTTCATAGGTCCAGCGATACCAGGGTTCTTTCGCTTCAAAATGATGAGAAAAGCTCTGCTCAATATAGGCTCTAAAGCTATCCTCGCCGGTCAACTCGCTGGCCGCAAGCTGTTGTCCATGATCGGTCATTTCCTTAGCCTGTAAATAAGAAATCTGCTTCCTTCCCTCTTTGTTCCAAATGGCATCATCCGTTCCAAAGCCGCAGGAGGTGGAATAATAATAGGTTTTCGCCAATTCCTCCTGATGGTATAACAGTAGTCCTCTTGTTTCCTTTACTGCCTTTGTGGTACCGGTATTTTCCTGAATATTATTATATACCTGAAAGGTAGGGCTGTCATCCAGGTGTGCCCCATAGGAAGCTAAGGAGGAGTTCATCATTTTATCATAGGCATAGGTTCTTGCGCAGACCGCCTGGGCTTTCAGGGCCTCCATAGGATAAGAGGCAGGCATCTCCGATGGGACAACCGCATAGAGATATTCCTCCAGCAAGACCTCATTAATGAGTAAAATCCCTTCTTCTCTTTTTTCCAGTTCAAAGCACCCATGATACCCCTGCCCCTGTTGGCTTCGTTCTATGTTGGAAAATCGGGTTCTCCCGGTAAGAACTGCCGGTTTTAAGTAAATCCGCCCTTCTTGAAAATATTCGCTGTCTGCTTGAACTACCAAACTCTCTCCGGCAGGAATAAGCCGGCTTTTACTGCCGTAAGTCAGCTCCATATCCACATCACAGACTGCTTCCACTCTGTCATGAAAGTAATCAGTAAAATTAGAGGTTTTAAGCAAAACACGAATATTTTCCATTTGTTCGTCCTTCACCAGAAGTCCTGCCTGAAGCTTGCCATCCTCCAGGACAAAATCAGCAAAATCATAACCTATTTTTACTGAATTTCTTCCTACCGTTTCCAGACGGTCATAAAGGCGATAATACTGAACCGAATCTCCCAACTCGAAAATCCCCTGTCCCTTAATTTCGATTTGGCTTTCCGACAGCTTCAACACCTGACCGCTGATTCGTTCTTTTTTTTCCTTTACCTTCTTTAAACTTCCCTGAGTAAAAAAAAGGTCGGCTACCTGCTCCTTAGTTTCACTGTCCGGAGTTCCTGAAAGAGCAGTAACTTCATGATTACCGTAAAAATAAATCAACTTCTCTTTTCCTGCTTCTACCAGCCAGACATTATTCAATTCTCCGTCTTTTAGAAAACCGGTTACTCCCCACAGACCGTTTTCATAGGTAATGTATTCTCCTTTTTTCTGAAGCAACTGGGTACTAAAGGGTAATTGATTCTCCCATAATCCGTTCTGAGAAAAAAGCTGTTTTTTTTCAATAGGTCTGCCTTCAACATCCTTTACCCCATTGCAATCGCCCAGGATCAGCAGTTCCTCCTTCTGAATCTTTCCCTCAGGATCCATGACTGCACACAGTTGATCAAAGAAGACATACCAATCCTCCTTCAGCAAAGCGAAAGAAGGCTTGTAAGCGGTAGTAAATTCCATTTGTATTTCAGCTACAGGCTGCAAAAAAGTCTTCCATTCTAAAAACTGCCCATAGGTCAGATTTTCTTCCTTCCAGTCTGAGGTGAGTTTTTCCAGTTTTTTTAAAGCCATTTCCCATTCTTTTTGAGAAGTATTTTTCTTTTCTTCCAAAAATTGTAATTCCTCAGAAGTGGAATTTGCTTCTGTCCTATAGGCCTGATATACCTGAGTTAAAAGCCGGGTTAAAACCTGTACCTCTGTTGTGGTTATGTACTCTCCCATTGGCTGCTTTTTTCCCAGTAGCAAAGTGGGTAAAAGAGCCAGTAAAAATAATAGAATAATCAGCAGTAAGCAAATCCTCTTTTTTTGATGAAATTCCAATTTTCTCTCCTTCATACAAAAACTTCAGACATGATTAAAGCAGCCTGTTTCGGCTGCTTCTTCTCTTTGGTATAATACCCGAAATGCGGATCTCTGCCTTCTGACTCCTAGCGATGCTAGGTGGGTGACCGCAAAACTGCTTTTGTCTTCCCTTCCAATCCTTCATAAGAAGTGAGGGCTTGACAGCTACAGAGTGATATAGGAATCCCGTTTAAAGTAAATGTAGGTTCAAAAATAACAGAATATCCAACACCTCAGGCTAGTTATATTATATCCAATCTTTAGAAAAAATACAACTAGAAATAATCTCTTTCTCCCTTTTTCTTGTCTCCATATTTTTCCAAATAAGAGGTAAAAAGAAGCTGCACTTTACGTACAGCCTCTTTCATATTCTTATTACTTACCTTACAGAGCATCCACCAGCTTCTGTACAGCGGCTAAAGCCTCATCAGGAAGCTTGTCGTAACCGGCTTTCTTTTCTGCAAAGCCCTTAACCGCATCTACACGATTCTGCATAGCTGCCTTTAACTGTGCCACATAATCCGCATTTCCTAAATCAGGCGTGAAGTCTGCTGTCTTGTCTGCCCAATCGTACATAATTTCGATATCTTCAAAATTACCCCATTTTTCAAACTTGGCCTTTCCTTCCACAATCGTTTCCAGAATACCCAGAGTATCTGCAGGCTTAACCTTGGTGCCCATGAAGTCACCGGTGTTAATAATATAGCAATCTACATTCTTCTCCTCCACCAGCTTCTTAAACTTATCGTAGTCATTAACCAGAGGATAGGTTCTGAAGGGGTTAGCATAAGGAACGATGCGCAGTGCATTTAAATCGGTTCCTGCTGCAACACGCTCTGCCGTAGAGGTCTTGGTTGCCAAAGTTGCACCCATAACAGAAGCCAGAGCTGCACCCTTTAATTTTACTACCGGAGGAATGGTAGGATCCTTCATAATCCAGAAGATTGCATTAACAGGAGCTTCAATCTTATCCACTCGGTTAGGTGACCATAATTTGGATTTAATTGCACGACCATTGCCGTTACGAATATCTTCGGTAACTAACTGAATCTTGCCGTTTTCATCCAAGGTTGCAGAGCAGTTCTGTGCAGTTAACAGGTATTCATTATCCGGACATCCTGTAGGATAGTCAGATGTCTTATCAAAGTATGTAGGCTCTAAAGCAACAGAGGAACAGGTATCGGTATTGATAATAAAAGCATCATCATGTAAAACAGTGATGGGGTATTTACCGCCATGCTTTGCATGAGTCAATGTGGATTTACCGGAGCCGGACAAGCCGTATACAGAAGCTACAAACTTGGAACCGTCAGAAAGGGTATACTCCTTTTGTCCTCCATGACAAGCCGCATAGCCATTTCTGTTGGCTAATGCCCAGGCCATGGTCAGTGTTCCCTTCTTATGCTCACCAAAGTATCTCATTCCCAAAATAGCTGCACAGTTCTGATTGGTGTCAAAATAGCAGAGGGTCAGAGGGTCACTTAAGCAGCTATAGTCCACATCAGGTCTGTCGCCGGGTACCCACTGAGGATCGGAGAAAATATAAATGTCAGGTTCTTTGCCATCACCCACAGGCTTGGATTCCTTATACATCTTAACATATTCATCAGACA
>JBJELR010000286.1:0-1623 GCA_051879255.1 Lachnospiraceae bacterium
TCTGAGGCCTATGCTTCCGGGGAATTAAAGCATGGAACCATAGCCCTGATTACGGAGGAAACTCCTGTAATTGCGGTGGTAACCCAGGATAAGCTAAAAAGCAAGGAGCTTTCTAATATCCGGGAGGTACAGGCCAGGGGAGCCAGGGTGATTCTGCTAATTAAGGAAACCGGGGAAAAGCAGGAGGGCAGCTTCAGCCAGGTGTTTTATCTGCCCGAGATGGCAGACGAGTTTATGGTTATGCCTGCTTCAGTGGTGCTTCAGCTCATTGCCTATTACGTTTCCTATGATAAAGGGCTGGATGTGGATAAGCCCAGAAATTTGGCCAAGGTAGTCACTGTAGAATAAGGACAGAAAATGAGAGAAAAAAGATGAGAAAGCGATAATGGTGTCAGGAAAAAAAGAACTGTGCCGGTTAACCCTGGCACAGTTCTTTTGCTAATTGTTCAATTTGTGTAATATTTTCATCGTTAATTGTTGACAGAATCTTTACGGTGGTATCCGCATAGGTCAGGTTTTTACTTTTTTCCAGCATTCCCTGCATCACTTTTGCGGCTGTAGGAGCCCAGCTTCCGTTTTCCACAAAGGCAACCTTACGATTCTGGAAATTGCGCTCCGTTAAATGGTTGATGAAGGTGCGCATGAAGGGGAACACATCACCATTGTAGGTAAGAGAGGCCAGCACCAGCTTGCTGTAACGGAAGGTATCGGTTACTGCCTCGGATAAATCACAGCGGGCAAGGTCATAAAGCGTCACCTCCGGACAGCCTTCTTCTTTCAGAGTTTCTTCTAAAAGCAGGGCAGCCTTCTTGGTATTCCCGTATGCAGAGGTATAGGCAATTACCACACCGTCGCTCTCAGGCTGGTAGGATGACCAGGTTTCATAGAGCTTTAGGCAGATGCCTACGCTTTTATCCAAAACAGAGCCATGAAGAGAGCAAATTTTTTCAATATCCAGGGAGGAAAGCTTTTTCAGCAATGCCTGCACCTGGGGGCCGTACTTGGAAACAATCCCCATATAATAGCGCCTTCCGGGAGCAATCCATTCTTCAATACTCTCAGGAAAGCCAAAACAGCCGAAGCCGTCTGCAGAAAAAAGAACCTTATCGTAGCTGTCATAGGTTACAATGACCTCCGGCCAGTGTACCATGGGGGCAGTAATAAAGGTCAGATTATGCTTTCCCAGACAAAGACTGTCCCCTTCGCCAACAATCAGTCTTCGGTCAGCATAATCGGTTCCAAAGAAATTTTTGATCATGGAAAATGCTTTTGCCGAGGCTACCAGTTTAGCCTTCGGATAGGTTTCCATAAAAAAATGAATATTAGCCGAATGATCCGGCTCCATATGCTGCACAATCAGATAATCCGGTGTTCTTCCCTCCAGGACAGCCTCCAGATTTGTGTGCCATTGACTGGTAAAATTCATGTCTACAGTATCCATAATGGCAATTTGTTCATCCAAAATTGCGTAGGAATTATAGGTCATGCCATCGTGAGCAGCATACTGTCCTTCAAATAAATCAATTTTTGTGTCGGTGACACCAATATATTTGATTGAATCTGAAATCTTCATCAATCGTTCCTCCATTTTCCTATATTTAAAAAGAATATCTACACATTAAA
>JBJELR010000287.1:0-8937 GCA_051879255.1 Lachnospiraceae bacterium
TGGAGTCGCTGCTATGGCCGGCACTGGCTTCTGCTACCGGCATCGACAATGTAAACGATATTTCCAGCTACGTTGAAGGCACCTACTCTACACCAGAGGCAATGGAAGTTCTTCGGAACATAGCAAAGATCGGCACTGACGGCTACCTGCTGGAGGGCACCGTTGCTTTGAACCATACCCAGTCACAGACGGAAATGATGATGAACAAGTGTCTGTTCATTCCCAATGGTAACTGGATGGAAAATGAAATGGCCGAGGCTCCCCGAGCAGATAACTTCCAGTTTGGATTATGGACTGCTCCTGTTCTGAAGGAGGGAGATCAGGCCTATGTGATGACCAGTGTTGAGCAGTTCTCTATTCCTGCCAATGCTAAAAATCCTGAGCTGGCTAAAGAGTTTCTGCGTTTCCTGTACACAGAGGATTCCGTCAGGCTGTTTGCCGAAAAGGCTAATGGTATTTATGCCCTGAAGGATGCAACCGAGCTGTCTAAAGGCCTCGTTTCTGATGGTATCTACAGCATGAATGCTATCTATGAGCATGGAACCTCTATGGTTTTCGGCTTCGCTGCTTTGCCGGAGGGCTGCAAGGTTGTTCCTCGTGACAAGGTCTTTAAGGTTCTGTCTGATGTGATGACTGGCAAGATGAGTGCTGATAAATGGGCTCAGGGCGTTGAAGATTCCTTTAAGGAAGTCAATTCCATGACCACCCGGTAAACCCGCAATTCAAACTTGCAGGCTTTTTGGGCGCCATGCTGCATCGTGTAACATTGTAGCATGGCGTCATTTCTTTTGAAAGGAGCAATCAAATGAAATCTCAAGCGGCAAATCAGACAAAACGCAAAGGAAGGAAGAAGCCTGCAGGCTTTATCTGTGTATGCGTTTTGCCTGCCTTTTTACTTACCCTGACCTTTACGATCATTCCTACCATACGTGCATTGTGGCTGTCTGTGACGAATGCCACAGCCTTGAGTCTGAACAGCAGGTTTATCGGACTGGAAAACTACAGGTACATGTTCCAGGATGAGTATTTTCTTCTCGCATTAAAGAATACGTTAAAGCTGATGGCTTGTGTTCCCGCTGTCACGATTGCCTTTGCTTTGGTTCTGGCCTTTATTATTTCGCAGTCTGATTTGAAAGAACGTGGCCTATACCGTACAGCATTTTATTTTCCCAACATTATCTCTTTGACGGTTGTCAGTATTATCTGGTCCTTTGTCTTCCATCCCACTATGGGTATTCTGAACAGCTTTCTGAATGGTGTCGGTCTGCAGGCCTGGGCCAAATCATGGCTGGGGGATACCGGTACTGCGCTCTGGTGTATTGCCGTTACACTGATCTGGCAGGCCACCGGTTACTACATGGTTATGCATATTGCAGCAATGGACGGTATTTCTAATGAGATCTATGAGGCCGCCACCATTGACGGAGCCGGACCGATTCACAAGCTGTTTTCCATCACCTTGCCTTTGATGAAAGATATTGTCGGCATAACTTTTGTGCTTGCCCTTTCCGGAACCATAAACTTAAGCTTTACGCTGTCCAAAGTGATGACCGGAGGTGGCCCAAATGGTGCGTCTTCGGTTCTGCTCCAGTATATGTACGAACAGGGCTTCATCAATGGCAATTTCGGCTATGCAATGGCAATTACCGTTTTTACGCTGACGATTTCCATTGCCTTGTCCACAATTTCCCGTAAACTCACTAACAATGAATCTTAAGGCAGGTGCAGAATATGAAAACCAATGAACTAAGTCGCCGTCAGGCCATTTTGGTGCGCTGGCTGGTTCGATTTTTTATGATCCTCGTTACTGTTATTATGCTATACCCCTTGCTTTGGAATGTTTACTCATCCTTTAAAACCAATAATGAATTTTTGACCAATGCTTTCTCTCTGCCTCAGGGGCTGGCATGGGATAACTACGTTCGTGCAATAGAAAAATCCAATCTCCTGTCCAATGTATGGAACTCGGCATTGATCGTTGGCATTACACTATGTGTCATCCTCGTCTGCGCTGTGCCCTGTGCCTACTGTTTGGTTCGCTACAGGTTTTTTGGCTCTAAGATGATTCTGAACATCTACATGGCCGCTATTTTCATTCAGGCCACCTTTATCATGATTCCTTTGTTTATGCAGATGAACTCCTTCCATCTGCTCAATAACCGCCCGGCGTTGGCAGTTCTGTATGCTACCATGCAGTTTCCGTTTGCTATTTTTCTTCTTTCCGGTTTCCTGCGTACGATTCCTCATGATTACGAAGAAGCTGCTATGATTGACGGCTGTGGACCGTTCCGTATTCTGCTGCAGATTATTGTCCCTATGTCCAAACCGGGTATCGTCACTGTCTGTATGATTTCTTCTATGTCTGCCTGGAATGAATTTCCGGTAGCATTGGTTATGCTGACCGATCCAACTAAGCAAACCCTTCCCATTGGCCTGGCAAATCTGTACGAGGTCCAGCGGTATGCTACTGACTGGGGAGCATTGTTTGCCGCCCTTGTGCTTGCACTGATTCCTACCATCATCATTTTCCTTATCGGACAGAAGCAGTTGATTCAGGGGATGAATGCCGGTGGACTGAAGGGATAAATCTACATAAAGGAATACTTCAGGCTGCTCCTTCATATAAATAACAATAAAAAAGAGTGGCATATGATGGATAAAAAAATAAAAGGAATTGTTCTTGCCTGTGTTTGCCTGCTTGCTGTGGCCGGAGCAGGTATACGACACAATCTACAGGGAAGTAGTAAAGTGGTGGAAACCATAGCTCAAGGAAGCTGGGGACTGAGCTTTCAGGAGGAGGGGAAGGCTCCCGTCATTGATGTAGATGCCCAGGAACTGAAGGCACTGGGAGGCTATTATCTGGGAGATGAGGCAAAGAAGAAAATCTATATCACCTTTGATGCCGGATTTGAAAACGGAAATACACCTAAGATTTTGGATGCCTTAAAAAAGCATAATGTTAAAGCAACCTTTTTTCTTGTGGGCAACTATCTGGAAACCTGTCCGGATTTAGTTAAAAGGATGGAAGAAGAAGGGCATACGGTGGGAAATCATACCTATCATCATAAGGATATGGATACCATTACCACAGAGGAAGAATTTTTAAAAGAGCTTCAGGATCTGGAAAAGAAATACCAGGAAATTACCGGAAAAGAGATGGATAAATTTTATCGGCCACCTCAAGGAAAATACGGTGAAAAACAGCTTACCTGGGCAAAGGATCAGGGATATAAAACGATTTTCTGGAGCCTGGCTTATGTAGACTGGAATGAAAACAGCCAGCCCTCTAAAGAGGAGGCAATGGAAAAGTTAACCGGAAGGATTCACCCGGGAGCCATTGTACTTCTTCACAGTACCTCTGATACCAATGGTAATATTATGGACGAAATTTTGACAAAGTGGGAAGAAATGGGCTACACCTTCGGAACACTGGATGAACTATAGAAGTTCATCGGTATTTGGTCAAATAAGCAGTCAAATATGCTAATCAGGGAAGGCCGGGCATACCGGTACTTCCCTGAAAACAGTAGACTTACCGCTTATGGTATTTACGTTCATTAAACTCATATTTAGGCTCACAGGTTAAATGTACGCCCAAACGCTTAAATACTTTTTCGTCTACGGAAGACAGAAGAACGGAGGAATGTACCTCACAATTTTGCAGCTTGGGAATTTGTGACAGAGCAAGATGGGCATTCTCGTTGGTGGCGGCACTGATGGAAAGTGCAATGAGAATCTCATCGGTGTGCAGCCGGGGATTTTTACTGCCCAGATAATCTGTCTTTAAGGCTTGAATGGGTTCTATGGCACCGGGGGAAACAAGATGTAAATCGTGATCAATCCCCCCCAGCTCCTTCAGAGCGTTCAGCAAAGCTGCTGCAGAGGCACCCAATAGATCGGTAGTTTTACCGGTCACAATTCTTCCGTCAGGCAGTTCAATGGCAACAGCAGGATGGGAGGTAAGAGATTCTCTTTCCAAAGCTGCTTTAACTACTGTACGGTCATTTACGGTAATGTCTGCCTGCTGTAAAAGCAGCTCCAGCTTATACAGAGCATTTTTGCAGCCTATTCCCCGCTTTAGATTGCACATTTCCTGATAGTAGCGGCGGATAATTTCCTGTTTGCCGGCTTGTCTGCAGACTTCATCATCAATGATGCAGTTTCCGGCCATATTTACACCCATATCGGTGGGGGACTTATAAGGACTTTCCCCCAATATTTTTTCAAACATGGCATTCAGTACAGGGAAAATTTCCACATCCCGGTTATAGTTGACAGTGGTTTCTCCATAGGCCTCCAGATGAAAGGGATCAATCATATTGATATCATTTAAATCAGCCGTAGCAGCCTCATAGGCAATATTTACCGGGTGCTTCAGCGGAAGATTCCAGATGGGGAAGGTTTCAAATTTGGCATAGCCTGCCTGAACCCCCCGTTTATGCTCATGATAAAGCTGAGAAAGGCAGGTAGCCATTTTACCGCTGCCGGGGCCGGGAGCAGTAACGATCACAAGAGGACGTCTGGTCTCAATATATTCATTTTTCCCATAGCCCTCATCACTTACAATGGTGGCAATATCGCTGGGATAGCCGGGGATTTTATAATGGAGATAGGAACGAATACCTAAACTGTCCAATCTCTGCCTGAACTGGATGGCAGCATTCTGCCCGGTAAATTTGTTAATTACCACGCTGCCCACATAAAGGTCAAGGCTCTGAAACACATCTACCAAACGCAGAACATCTAAATCGTAGGTGATACCATAGTCTCCACGAACCTTATTTCCTTCAATGTCATCGGCACTGATGACGATAACGACCTCCGCCTGCTCCTTAAGCTGCAAGAGCATCTTCAGCTTGCTGTCAGGATGAAAACCGGGCAGTACGCGGGAGGCATGAAAATCATCAAATAATTTTCCTCCAAATTCAAGATAAAGTTTGTTTCCAAACAGAGCAATCCTTTCCCGAATGTGTTCCGACTGCATTTTTAAATACTTGTCATTATCAAAACCGATTTTCATAGAACCCTCACTTTTATGCTGATTAGATTTCAAAATTTTCCTATTTATTCTAATATAAATTGCCTTTCTAGTAAATAGTGTGGAAAATAAAACTTGTAATATACATGGAAGCAGTGCGAAAAATTCAAAAATTTTTTCATATTCCCCGTAAAATCACAGATACTATAAAAGTAACTATGGACTCTTTAACATGGAGGTAAGGATGAAAACAATAAATTATATTGTGCTGGCAATAGCCATTATCGGAGCCGTAAACTGGGGACTGATTGGAATCTTTAATTTCAATCTGGTAAGCTTCCTTTTTGGCCAGATGAGCTGGCTTTCAAGAATTATTTATACCCTGGTAGGGTTAAGTGGTCTATACCTGATTACCTTTTACGGACAATTAGAAACTGAAGAATAAAAAAAGCTGCTGCACAAGAGAGGATTCACTGTGCAGCAGTTTTTTATAGTTTAATCAGATAGTTTCCTTCAATCTTGACTCCTTCATTAACTACCATGAATGCATGGGGATCATGCTCTCTGACAAGCTGCTTTAAGTGCCTTACCTCGTATTTGGAAAGCAGAATATAAAGCACCTTGCTTTCCTCCTTCGTGTAAGCACCGGTAGAATCCCAAATGGTGATTCCCCGCCCCAACTCCCGGAAGATGGTATCGTTTAAAACCTTACAGTCCTTTTTGGTAATGATGGTTACCTCCACGTTAATATTCTGATCATGAGCCTTGTCCATAGCGATAGAATAGACAGAAGCATAAATTAAGGAATAAATGACGGTAGGGACATCGAACAGGAGTAGACAAATGGAATATAAAACGATATTGACGAATAAATTCACCTTGCCCACACTAAAGTTTTTCCGAAGCTTAATCAGCAGCATACCCACAATATCCATTCCGCCTCCGGAGCTGCCCATCTTCAGCATGGTTCCCACACCGAAGCCGGCAATCAGGCCACCAATGATACAGGAGCCCAAGGTATCCCCCAAAAGAATAGGTCTGGCGGGAATGGGAATAATGGACATAGCCAGAGTAATCCAGGTAACACAGAATAGAGTTTTAAAGAAAAAGCGTTTTCCGATTTTATTAAAGGAAAGAAAAAAAATCGGTACATTGAGAAGATAATAAATAAGGCCGGTAAGATCAAAGCCCTGGAGGGGTAAATGCAGATAGTCAACCAACAGATAGTTGAATAGCTGGCAAAACCCCATAAGCCCGCCATTGTAAAGCTGACTGGGAATAATAAACAGATTGATGCTTCCGGCATAAAGGGTTGCACCCAAAAGGGCCCACAGCAGCTTATACGCCTCAAGTTTCTTTTCTTCTCGGGTCAATGTGGAAAATCCGGACATAAAATCACCTCATCCCTGTTTTTTTACAGTGTAACCAATCAGCGATAATTATATAATAGGCAAGGAAAAGAGTAAACAAAAAGGGAAAAAATGTTTATAAATCTTTAAGAAAAGATTTCAGTGTGCGGATATTGATTTCTTTTATTATGGAATTTATAATGTACTTTGTGAGCGTATGGCGGTCTGCATCAGAAGATCATCAGAAAGAAAGCGCTCCGGGAGAGAATGCGGAGGAAAAAATGGATAATAATAGAGAACATTTTGACACAAATCAAAATGGCAATCGAATCGGAGGGAATGGCAGCGGAAATGGAAATAACGGCAGAAATCCCAACAATCAGGGGAATTCGGGACAGGATCCCAGAAAACAGAATCTGCTGGTTTTTCTGGTAGCTACCCTGATCAGTCTGGTTTTGATGAGCTATTTTATGAAAAGCATTAATGGTGCTACCAGTAAGGAAGTGCCCTATGATGAGTTTGTAAAAATGCTGGAAGCAGGAAAAGTGGAAAGCGTTTATATTGCCTCAGATCGAATCCAAATTGAGCCGGCAGAAAAACAGACACAGGCTCTGTCGCCGGGAACCGGTATGTTTATGACCCCATCCATAACCTATTACACAGGAAAGGCTGAGGATGATACTGCCCTGACGGCAAGACTTCTGGAAGCGGGAGTGGAGATTAATCCGGAAATACCGGACAGCTCCAATATGATTCTGTCCTTTCTGTTTACCTATGTTTTTCCCATCCTGTTTTTATGGGCAATTCTGGGCTTTGTAATGAAACGGATGTCCAGAGGCGGAGGCCCTATGGGAGTGGGGAAAAGTAATGCCAAGGTATATGTGCAGAAGGAAACCGGCGTAACCTTTAAGGATGTGGCCGGTGAGGATGAAGCAAAGGAATCTTTACAGGAGGTTGTGGATTTTTTGCATAATCCCGGAAAGTATGCAAAAATTGGTGCAAAGCTGCCTAAAGGTGCGCTTTTAGTGGGTCCCCCCGGAACGGGAAAAACACTGCTTGCCAAGGCAGTGGCCGGAGAAGCCCACGTACCCTTCTTTTCCCTGACCGGTTCTGATTTCATTGAATTGTATGTAGGTGTAGGTGCTTCTCGTGTAAGGGACTTGTTTAAAGAAGCAACCAAAAATGCACCCTGTATTGTATTTATTGATGAAATTGATGCCATAGGACGAAGTCGTGATTCCAAATATGGGGGCGGCAATGAGGAACGGGAGCAGACGCTGAATCAGCTGCTTTCAGAAATGGATGGCTTTGATACGTCCAAAGGAATTTTAATCTTAGGAGCAACCAACCGTCCGGAAATTTTGGATAAGGCTCTTTTAAGACCCGGCCGTTTTGACCGTAGAATCATTGTAGATAAACCGGATTTAAAGGGACGGGTAGAGATTCTTAAGGTTCATGCCAAGGATGTAAAAATGGATGAAACGGTGGATTTCGATGCCATTGCTTTGGCCACCAGTGGTGCAGTAGGCTCTGATTTAGCCAATATGATTAACGAGGCAGCCATCAATGCGGTAAAAGAAGGAAGGGAATTCGTTTCCCAAAAGGATCTCTTTGATGCAGTAGAACAGGTGCTGGTGGGAAAAGAAAAGAAAGACCGGATTATGAGCAAGGAAGAACGTAAAATCGTCTCCTACCATGAGGTTGGTCATGCATTAATCAGTGCATTACAGAAAAACTCCGAGCCGGTACAAAAAATTACCATCGTCCCCAGAACCATGGGGGCATTAGGCTATGTTATGCACGTACCCGAGGAGGAGAAATACCTGAATACGGAGGCAGAACTGAGGGAAAGGCTGGTTAGTATTTTCGGTGGTCGTGCAGCAGAGGAGCTGGTTTTTGATACGGTGACCACAGGTGCAGCTAATGATATTGAAAAGGCAACGGATATTGCTAAGGCCATGGTTACGCAGTACGGAATGAGCAAAAAGTTCGGACTGATGGGGTTGGCCACCGTACAGAACAGATATCTGGATGGAACAGCCACTCTAAACTGCAGTGATGTTACGGCAGCAGCGGTAGATGAAGAAGTAAGAAAGCTGCTGGAGGAAAGCTATAACAAGGCAAAGGAGCTGCTTTCCGATAATCGTGAGGTAATGGATAAGCTGGCAGAATTCCTGATTGAAAAAGAAACCATTACAGGAAAGGAATTCATGAAGATATTCCGTAAGATAAAAGGTATTCCGGAGCCGGAAGAACCGGAAACGAAAAATTTTGGGGAAGTGCTGGCAGAGGAGAAAAAAGAGTATAAGGAAACCAAGGAAGAAGTGGTGGTTTCCCCTAAACCGGTACAGGAAAATGAAGCACAGCCGGATATGGAGGAAAAGCGGGGAAATTACAGCCGCGCCAGAGTATCTGATATCTGGACAGAGGAATAGAAGCAAAAGGAACAGGGGGGACTGCTCCGGGAAGGAGAGGGTCCCTTCTTTTGTCTGTGGTGTGGAGGCTTTTTGCCACCCGGCAGGCAGAGACCAGGGGAAAGGGAAAGGAATGACTACACCTGCATTTAATTTACAGGAAGAATTAAAGAAACTCCCGGACAAGCCGGGTGTA
>JBJELR010000288.1:0-1617 GCA_051879255.1 Lachnospiraceae bacterium
CAGCAATGTGACCACTATACATAGAATCAAATCTCCTGTTTTAGGCACCGTTCCCACCTTAATTTCTGAACGCTTTTCAAACAGACGAAAGCTCTGGAAGCCATCCTTAAACAGGATATTCTCACTATTGTACATCTTGGATAAAACCCAGATGACCAGGATACTTATGCCCAGATTGGTTCCTACGGTAACTCCTGTCAGGGCCAGATCCAGCTGCTGTCCCATGACCTGTTTAATTAAAAGAGTAACATTCACAATAGGGATTAATGCCGTTTTATAATTCAGCTGAAAGGAGGGAATCATGGCTGTCATAGAAGCAAACATAATCACCAGCATAATGGGGGTAATGTAGTTGTTGGCCTCCTTAAAGCTTTTAGCAAATATGCAGACAGACATACACAGTGCCGTTACCAGGATGGCTGCTACCAGTACGGCTGCCAGTAAAACGGGCATCCAGCTAAGAATCATGTCTCCCCTTATTCCAATCTCTCCCATATCTATCCCCATACTTCCAAACAGAAACAGGATAGAGCCTGTCATCGATACCAAAGACAATACAGCGGTTCCACAGGCAAACAGAGATACCGCAATGAATTTGCTCATCATCATCTCAAAATTGGTAACCGGAAGGGTAAGCAGTGTTTCCAAAGTCCCTCTTTCTTTTTCCCCGGTAACCGAATCAATTATCGGATAAAAGGCTCCCAAAATGGTATTTGTCATTAGCAGCATTCCCAGGGCACCGCCCAGATTCATACCCACACTTTCAGAAGGACTTACACTGTCCCTGGCCTCATAGATAACCGGAGAGAGAAAAGCCTCCGACAGTCCTTCCCTTGCTAAATTTTGTGCCATTCGTTCATCGCCATAGTCTTCTGCCAGCTTTTCCAATGCGGTTTTCGCATGGTTGGAGTCCTGATCGGTGGAGGTATATTCTACGGTAATCCTTGCTCCCAGCTCCTGTTCTTCCATATTCATCCACACATCATAAGCTTCAACATCTTGTCCCGTCTTCTCTACCGAAAGAAATTCCAGTGCTGTGTCCCCTTCCTCCCGATTTTTATGATAAAATTCGATAAGCTCTTTTACCGGCTCCTGTGCTTCTTTTGGATAAGCCACCTGGTAGGTTTTTTCCTTTTGTGACAGTATCATCCCACTACTAATCATCGCTGTTCCCATAAAAATGGCCGGATACAAAAGCATAGGAACCAAAACCATGATAATCAGGGTTTTTTTATCTCTTAAAATATCCAATAGTTCTTTGTAAAGTAAGGGTTTCAATTTACGCATAAGCCTTCTCCCCTCCTTCCATAGTCTGACTGAATATCGCATGAAAGGCCTCCCTTAGATTGGTGGTCTTTGTGTTCTCCATCAGTCCTGACGGTGTCCCCTCAGCGACGATTTTCCCCTCACAAATCAGATAGATTCTATCACAGATAGCCTGTGCTTCTTCCAGGTAATGGGTAGAATAAAGTACCGTCTTCCCTCTTTTTTTCTGTTCCTCCATAAAACGGATGATGGTATCCGCACTTAAAATATCCAGGCCCAGAGTAGGTTCATCCAGGATATAAAGCTGCGGATCTGCCATCAGACAGCGACAAATAGAGGCTCTCTGGGTCT
>JBJELR010000289.1:0-1606 GCA_051879255.1 Lachnospiraceae bacterium
CTTACTTCTTAGAGAACGATGATATTCAATGGCAAATCGATGAGCCTCGTCCTGTATTCTGGTAAGCAGCTTAAATCCCTCACTGTTTTTCTCCAGCAAAATCTCCTGATTCTGATAATACAAGCCTCTGGTTCGATGGTGATCATCCTTAACCATTCCGCATACCGGAATAGAAAGGTTCAACTCCTGTAAAACCTGAAGGGCAATGTTTACCTGCCCCTTTCCTCCGTCCATAAGCAGCAGATCAGGAAAACGGGTAAAGCTGCCAAAGCATTCCTCTACCCCCTTATCCTTCAGCATTTTGCTTTCTTCTATTCCATGGATAAAACGTCTGGTCAGCACTTCTTTCATGCAGCCATAGTCATCAGCACCGGAAACAGACTTAATTTTAAACTTCCGATAATCACTTTTTTTGGGCTTTCCTTTTTCATAAACCACCATAGAGCCTACATTCTCAAATCCACTGATATTAGAGATATCGAAAGCCTCCATACGCACAACCCGATCCAGGCCCAGAAGCTCTGCCAGCTCCTTTACCGCCCCGATGGTTCGCCCTTCCTCACGCTTGATCTTTTCTCTGTCCTGGGAAAGTACTAAGGCTGCATTTCTGGCTGCCAGCTCCACCAGCTTTTCCTTAGCTCCTTTTTGGGGTACACGAAGATATACCTTACTTCCCCTCCGGCCGGTAAGCCATTTGGCAATAACCTCCTCATCCTCAATTTTCACCTGTAACAGCAGTTCTCTTGGAATAAACGGAGTTCCGGCATAAAACTGCTTCACAAAGCTGGTAAGAATCTGTGCATCACTATTTTCTGACACATTCGTCATATAGAAATGATCCCGGCCAATCAGCTTACCTGAGCGGACAAAAAACACCTGCACTACGGCATCCTCTCCGTCTTTACTGAGTGCAAGAATGTCTCTGTCCTCTCCTTCCGAATCGGTAATTTTCTGTTTTTGGGCAACCTGCTTAACACTTTGGTACAAATCACGATAGGTTATGGCTGTTTCAAAATCCATAGCCTCTGATGCTGCCTCCATTTTGGCCTGCAGGTCCTTCAATAGCTTACCATAATTTCCATTTAAAAATTCCAGCGCTTCTTCCACTTTTTTTCCATATTCTTCCGGGGAAATCCAATTCTGGCAGGGTGCATCGCACTGGTGGATATGGTAATTCAGACAAGGCCGTTCAGCACCGCAGTCTTTTGGTAAATTACGATTACAGGTCCTCAGCTTATACAGCTTATTAATCAATTCAATCGTATCCTTTACCGCCCCCGCACTGGTGAAAGGCCCAAAATACCTGGATTTGTCCTTTTTCATCTCTCTGGAAAAAAGCACTCTGGGATAGGTATCCCCTACCGTTACCTTAATATAGGGATAGGTTTTGTCATCCTTAAGCATCGTATTGTATTTGGGCCTATGCTCTTTAATCAGATTATTTTCCAATACCAGCGCTTCTAACTCAGAGTCGGTTACAATATATTCAAAGCGGGCCACCAGACTCACCATGCGGGCGATCTTCGGACTGTGGTTCGCATTTTCCCTAAAGTAGGAGCGAACCCGGTTTTTTAAAATAATTGCCTTGCCCACATAAATAATCCTG
>JBJELR010000290.1:0-8761 GCA_051879255.1 Lachnospiraceae bacterium
ATATAGATGAATGCGGCTCCAAGCATAAAGGTATTATGTGGATACAGGCGGCTGATAAAAAGAAAAATCGGAATAAAAAGTATTCCCTGTGTCACCACACGAACAAGAATTGCTTTGGCGGCCACCACAATTCTTTTGGCATCAAATTCAAAATTATACCCGACAATCAAAAGAATCAGCGGATTCAGCATAGCCGTAATAATATCCTTAATGGAGGTATAGATGACACCTGCATTAGAGGCTGTAAGCAGCTTTATTACTCCTGTCAGACCACAAAAAATTCCCAGAACAGCAGCGATAAATACCGGATTATGAAGGGCACAATCTACCATAGTGGAAACATTGATTTTCTTTCCGGACTCCACAGCCTGCAGAGCACTGATAAAAACACTGAAACAAAAAAGCATGGTTGCAATATCAAAAATGGCTATATTTGATAGCTTTTCCTCTCCAAACAGACTGATATAAAGAGGAAATGCAATCATACCCCCTTCGTAAACAGAAGTGACAAAAGGCAAATAACGTCTATAGGGCTCTGGCAAAATTGGACCGGCGAGAAATCCAACGCCAAAAGCAAGCAATAACAAGGCCAAAATAGTCAGAAACAGCAATACCATATTTATGTCATATTCTGCTATTGCCAAAGCATTGAAAATAGCTATAGGCAAAACAATAGAAGTAACCAGCTTCTTAAGCTCACTTGTTCCGGTTTCGGATAATAAATTAGTCTTTCGGCAAAATACTCCTATGGCTAACATGACTAAGATTTTCAAAAGACTGCCTAAAGCTTCCACCTTTAATTTCTCCCTTACCTCATCTTATTTCAATTACTAATTTGGTACTTAGCTGATGTGCCATATCTCCAACACTTATCAGGTGTTGAAGATATGAGCGATATAACCAACGGTTATACTATATATCATGAAGGCAGGATAATCAAGAGGAGACTGTATTTCCCTCTTTTACCCTAAGTGCTGATAAGGTTCATCTCCGTAGATTTCACCAATAATCCATGTTGAGGGCAGTTCAATAGTATGATAGAATAAAATCGATACCTTAGAATTTACGAGGATGACAAAATGATTGAAAAAACATGGGAAACAGTGTGCGGTAGGATTCATTATTGGATTAACGACAGAATTGATCGTAGTAAGCTGACTCTGGTGTTTTTGCCGGGTTTGACCGCAGATCATCGATTATTTGACAAGCAAACGGAATATTTTGAAAGCAAGTATAATGTGGTTGTTTGGGATGCACCCGGCCACGCCGCTTCATGGCCATTCCAGTTTTCTTTCAGCCTTATGGACAAGGCAAAATGGGTGGACGAAATCATTCACTCAGAGGGTTTAGACAAACCGGTAATCATCGGGCAGTCGATGGGAGGTTATGTAGGGCAGGCCTATTCGGAGTTATACCCAGAGAAGCTGAAAGGTTTTATATCGATTGATTCAGCACCCCTTCAGCGCAGATATGTAACAGGTGCGGAACTATGGCTTCTGAAAAGAATGGAACCTGTATATCGTCACTACCCATGGAAATGGCTTTTGCGTTCCGGCACCAAGGGCGTAGCAACAACGGAATACGGACGAAGATTGATGCAGGATATGATGATGACATATGCTGGCGCTCAGAAACGCTATGCGCGAATTTCCGGACATGGGTTTAGAATTTTGGCAGAAGCTATGGAAGCTGATTTGTCATACAGGCTGAATTGTCCGTCACTTCTGATCTGCGGGGAAAAAGACCATGCCGGTTCCTGTAAGCGTTACAATAAAGCGTGGCACAGGAATACGGGAATCCCCATTCACTGGCTGAAAAATGCGGGGCATAATTCGAATACAGATGAACCACAGTTGGTCAATCAACTGATTGATAATTTTGTCCAAAAGATTGAAAAGCAGAAAAATTGATCTATTCATAACCATGTCCAGGGAAAAGAAACGAGAAAGGAAAACAAAGATGAACAAGAAAGAAGAAGCAATCGAATTACATAACAAGAAATATAATTGTGCCCAGGCCGTAGCCTGTGCCTTTGCCAAGGAGACCGGAATAGAGGAAAGGATTTTGTTCCAGGCCAATGAAGGCTTTGGCTTGGGAATGGGCGGTACACAGGGCGTTTGCGGAGCCCTTGCAGGAGCGGTAATGTTAGCCGGTTTTAAAAACAGTGACGGAAATATGGATAATCCGGCCTCAAAGGCTTCCACCTATCAATTATCCAGGCAGATGCTGGAAGCCTTTAAAGAAAAAACCGGAAGTACTATTTGTAAGGAAATAAAAGGGATAGAGACCGGACAAGTCTTATGCTCCTGCTCTGACTGTGTCCGGGCGGGAGTTGAGGTGGTAGAGGAGATATTGGGACTGTAGTAAAACTCGCAGGACAATATTTTTATAGATATGCCGGTTAAGAAGTACTGCAAGCAAGGCTTACAATAGGCATGGGGAATCACTTTCTTAGTTGAACAGTAGAACAGGCCTTGCCTGTTCTATATATGGGGATTAGTGTGAAAATTAAAAATTTTCACTTATTTATTTGAGCAATAGAACAGGCAAGGCCTGTTCTATGCATGGGGATTATTATGGCAAAGGGAAATAACCAGAAGCTAAAATTGGCATACCTGATGAAAATACTATTGGAGAATACGGATGAAACGCACCGTATTACAATGCCGGAGATTATTGCGGCACTGAAAAGCTATGGAATCAGTGCAGAACGAAAGAGTATTTACAGCGACCTGGAAAGCCTGCGGGTATTTGGTCTGGATATCATTGGAGAACAGAGAGACAGAGTATACTGTTATTATATTGGAAACAGGCAGTTTGAGCTTGCGGAGCTGAAGCTGTTGGTAGACTCGATCCAGGCTGCCAAGTTTATTACAGCTAAGAAATCAAACCAGCTAATAAAGAAAATCGAAGGTCTGGCCAGCAGGTATGAGGCTTCGCAGCTACAAAGACAGGTATATGTGTCAGAACGGATCAAGACCATGAATGAAAGCATTTATTATAATGTGGATAAGATTCATATGGCCATTAGTGCAAATTCCAAGATTACCTTTCAGTATTTTCAGTGGGATGTGCATAAGAAAATGGTTCTTAGGCGAAATGGTGAATTATATGAGGTAAGCCCCTGGGCATTGTCGTGGTCCGATGATAATTATTATCTTGTTGCATTTGACAGTGCTGAGAAGAAAATCAAGCATTTTCGTGTAGACAAGATGCTGCATATTGACAGGAAAGAAGAAAAGCGTGAGGGAAAGGAGCAGTTTGGGGAATTTGATATGGCAGTTTATGCCAGGAAAATGTTTGGAATGTTTTCCGGAGAAGAACAATTGGTAAAGCTGGAATGTGTGAATGAGCTTGCAGGGGTGATTATTGACCGATTTGGCAAGGAGATATCTATTAAGCAGGTAGACCGGGAACATTTTGCCGTAAACGTCAGAGTGGCTGTCAGCAGGCAGTTTCTGGCATGGGTAATGGCATTGGGTGAAGGCGCAAGGGTGGTGGAACCCCAAGCAGTGGTCTGCCAGATGAAGAAAGAAGCCAAAAGACTGATGCAGCAATATAGCTGACAGCCATCTCACTGTTTTTAGAACTAAAAAATCTCCATTTCCACGATGCGGCTGTACTCCCGCAAAGCATAGGTGCCATCGTGAGCTTCCCCACAAAGGGTACGGGACATATTACCGCCGGAAGTGATTCTGACTACACCAATACGGGTAAGGATAGAGCCTATTTTCTGCCATTTCTCTCTGTCTGTAGTTAATCTGCCTGAGGCCATAAGTATGGTGTGTGCATTATTAGTCATCGCAGCCACAGCTTTGCTTTTTATCAAAGGCCATTTCAGAAAAAGAGTCAGGGTATTGGTGTGTATATTAGCGGTTTTCACTATAGCAGTATCGGTATTGGGCAGCTATTGCCTTCCCTATTGGAATAGTATAATGTTTCGCCGAAATACAGATTATTATTCTAAACCGTATAATCAGCTTCTTGGCTCAGATGAGGCAAAGGAAGATCTTGCCTATGCAATGAGGTATCTCAGAAAGCTCCATCCTGCCTTATATAAGGATATTCCGGAAAGTGTAAGCTTGCAATATGAAGCAGTGAAGGAAGAATTAGAGCAATGTGAGCAGATAAGTGTTAATGAGCTTAGCCGCAGGATAGAATCGATTTTTTCGCAGCTAAGGGATGCCCACACCCTGGTAAGGGCAAATGATCATGACAGGCATATCATGAAGTATTATCGGCAATGGATAGATGCTGGCTACAGGATTACTGCGGTGAATGGTATTTCCCTAGAACAGCTTCTTGAAGACAACAGCGCCTATTATAGCTTCGAATCCATAGAATGGCAGTATGAGTGGTTACTGGATGACATTGTTACCATAGCAGGCCTTGATTATCTGGGATTGGATATCGAAAAAGGAATCCAATATACCCTGAGGGCAGAAAATGGGCAGATACACTCTGAAAGCTACTTTTTTGAAGATTTTCTTTCCTGGGATGAATATGCAGCCTTCAACCATATTGATGATACAGGTACTGCTGCAGGCAGCTTCGGCAGGTACCTTTAGTTCAGCTATGATGTTTGCCGAATATGTGAAGGATAATGAACTTGGTCTGATTATTGGAGAAGCACCGGGAAACAATCCTAACGGCTATGGGGAAATAGCAGCCTTTAAATTGCCTAATTCAGAATTATTCATGCAGATTTCCACTAAACGTTTTTATCGGGCAGACAAAAGCTGTAAGGATGAGCTGGTTATCCCGGATATAGAATGTAATAGGGAAGAAGCTATGGCAGAATTGTATAGGTGTATACAGGGAAATTAATCCGTATTTTCTCAAACAGCATATCATAAAAAAAGCAGAGTAAGAAGCGATTGTAAGAGGCTGACCAAAGAAAAATTTTACAGTGGCTTCTTATTTTTTGATTTTGAGTTAGAAACGACTTACTAAAAAAGAAAAAAAGTGGTAAGATGGATTGCGAAAAGCATTGCACATGGAGGTATAGATTGAAAAGTAAGCTTGATAGCTTATTTTTCAATCCGGGATTTGTGTCGAAGCGTCACAAATCCTTTGATCGCAGAGCCGAATCTGAAATTCGGCTCGCGTTCCTCAGCGTAAACGCTTCGGAATGGAGGATTAGCGTGAAGCGATATTTAATGTACATAAAAAAGGTATGGTATTATTTTATTTTCGGTCCTCTTTTCATGATTTTAGAGGCCTGCGGAGAATTTATCCTGCCCTACTTAAGCGCCAACATCATTAATATTGGAGCAGCTAAAAGTGATATTCCCTATATTATCCAAAATGGTCTCAGGATGGCTGCCTTCTCTCTTTGTATGATGATTTTAGGAGTCTTAGGAGTTAATTTTGGTATTCGGGGAGCCTCTCAGCTTGCCGCAGATATCCGTCTGGCAGCCTTTAAAAAAATTCAGACCTTCTCCTTTTCCAATATTGATGAATTCTCTACCGGATCACTGATCACCAGAATGACCAATGATATTTCACAGGTGCAGAATTTTACACAGATGCTTTTGCGGGGGCTTTTTCGCTGTCCGGTCATGATCATAGGGGCTATTGCTATGTCCTTTGTGCTGAAACCGGAAATCGGTTGGATTATCTTTGCCATTCTTCCCATTCTGGCGGTGGTTATCGTGGTAATCATGACCGTCAGTGCACCCCGGTATACCAGAATGCAGCAGCAAATCGACCAGATGAATACAAAGGTCAAGGAAACGGTGACTAACCAGAAGGTGATCAAATCCTTTGCGAGGGAGGATGACGAGATCCGACATTTTGGAGAAATCAATGACCTTCTTTTTGAAAAAAGCACCAGGGCACTGAAGACTATGCTGCTTATGCAGCCCCTGTCTACATTAATCGTTAATGGAGCCACACTTGCAGTGGTGTGGATGGCAGGCAGACAGATTATGGTGGGAAAAATGGAAATCGGAAATTTGATGGCTCTGATTACCTATCTGACCCAGGTGCTTACTGCCTTGAATTTTTTGGCGAACATCATTCTTTTGGGTACCAGGGCCGCTGCCTCCAACAAGCGGATTATTGAGGTTTTAGAAACGCCCGTTTTATTAAATGATGATAAAGCAGGAGAAAAGAACCGAACAGTAACAGAAGGAAGTATTCGCTTTGAGAAGGTTTCCTTTCGTTATTATCCCCAGAGAAAGGAGCAGGTGCTGGAAAACATTAATTTGGAAATCAAGGCCGGTGAGCTGGTAGGTATCATCGGTTCTTCCGGCTGTGGGAAATCCACGCTGGTTTCGTTGATTCCCCGGCTTTATGATGTGACCGAGGGTGCTGTTTATGTGGATCAGATTAATGTAAAGGAGCTTTCTTTGACCCATTTAAGAGAAAGTGTATCCATGGTTTTACAAAAAAATACACTATTTTGCGGTACTATTGCTGAAAACTTAAGATGGGGAAGGGAGGATGCCACCCTTGATGAGTTACGTGAGGCCTGTAAAATTGCTCAGGCAGACGACTTTATCAGCAGCTTTCCCAAGGGCTATGATACGCAGCTTGAGCAAGGAGGAGGCAATCTTTCGGGAGGCCAGAGGCAGAGGCTATGTATTGCCCGGGCCTTGTTAAAAATGCCCAGGATACTGATTCTGGATGATTCTACCAGTGCGGTGGATACGGCCACTGGCAGGGCTATTCGGGAAGCACTCACAGAAAGGCTTCCTGGAGTAACCAGACTGATTATTGCCCAACGCATTGATTCCGTAATCGATGCAGATAAGATCGTGGTGATGGACAGCGGAAAAATCGTGGGCCTGGGAAGGCATGAGGAATTGATGGATTCTTGTAAGGAATACCAGGAGATTTATTTTTCCCAGAAGGAGGAAAAAACTACTGAGGCTTAGGCCTTTCAGTTATCTAAAACGGGAGAAGCTATGGAAAGTAAACACAGATATGCATATCTTGCACAAAAATATGGAACCATAACGGTAGAAAGTGATAAAGCCGAAATCAGAGTTCCTGTGGGTACGGATAAAAACAGAGCCATGGGAATGCAGGGAAGACCTAAGGAACTGAAAAAAACCGTTCTTCGGCTGGCAGCCTATCTGGCCTGTGAAAAGAGGATGCTGACGGTGGCCCTTCTTTGTGCCCTCTTATACACCTTGTCTGCTTTGGCCGGTTCTTATTTGCTGCGGCCCATCATCAACACCTTTATTTATTATGCTCCGGGCAAGGAAGACCTGAGGGAAAGGATACAGGGCCTTTTTGGGGCACTGCTGCTTTTGGGCTCACTTTACCTGATCAGTGGGGCTGCTCAATGGATTCAGCAAAGGGTAATGCTTAAGGTATCGCAGAGAGCCTTGAAGCATTTACGGCGGGATTTGTATGAGAAAATACAGACACTTCCCATGACCTATTTTGATAATAATTCCACCGGGGATACCATGAGCCGATTCACCAATGATGTGGATGTAGTGGGAGAAATGTTAAATACAACTCTGATTCAGTTGATTTCAGGGCTGATTACCATATCCGGAACGGTGGTATTGATGCTGGTGACCAACTGGTTTTTGGGACTTATTACGATTATTGTTACCCCTCTTTTGGTAATCATCAGCAAGACCATCGTAAAAAAAGGCCGCAGTGCCTATGCCCGTCAGCAACAGGTTCTGGGAATGCTGAATGGATTTGTGGAAGAAATCCTTTCCGGACAAAAAGTGGTAAAGGTATTTAACCATGAAGAAAGGGCAGTGGAGGAATTTGCCTACTTGAATGAGGAGTTGAAAAAAACGCAGATTAAAGCCCAGTTTCAATCTTCTCTTATGGGCCCCATTACCCATCAGCTTTGTAATGTGGTTTATGCGATCACAGCCTGCGTGGGTGGAATTCTTGTGGTGAAAAGAGGCTTTGATATTGGAGGATTGACCATTTCCCTAAACTATACCAGACAGTTTAACCGACCTATTAATGAGATATCCATGCAGATGAATACGGTTTTTGCAGCCTTGGCAGGGGCGGAAAGAGTTTTTGAGGTACTGGAAAAGGAGCCGGAGCCAAGTGGGGAAAATCTGTTCAGACCAAAAAAAATCAAAGGCTATATTGAAATGAATCATGTGGACTTTAGCTATGTTCCCGAATGTCCGATTCTCCATGATATCACTCTTTACGCCAAGCCGGGACAGAGGGTGGCCTTTGTAGGCTCCACCGGTGCAGGAAAAACCACCATCACCAATCTCCTTCCCGCATTCTATGGGCTTCAGGCAGGAGAAATTAAAATTGACGGAATTTCTATAGAAAAGCTGGATAAAAAGGTCTTACGCCAAAATATTGCTATGGTTTTGCAGGACACTCACCTGTTTACCGGAACAGTACGGGAAAATATTCGTTACGGAAGGCCGGATGCCACCGATGAGGAGGTGGAACAGGCTGCCAGAGCCGCCTCTGCTCATTCCTTCATTATGCATTTGAAAAAGGGGTATGATACGTTGCTGGAAAACGATGGAGCAGGCTTGTCCCAGGGACAGAGGCAGCTTCTGAACATTGCCAGGGCAGCAGTCAGCAAGGCTCCCATACTGGTACTGGATGAGGCAACCTCCAGCGTGGATACCCGGACAGAAAAATCCATTGAAAAAGGTATGGACTCTCTGATGAGGGACAGAACGACTTTGGTAATTGCCCATCGTCTTTCCACCGTAAGAACAGCCAATGTCATCATGGTTTTAGAGCAGGGAAGCATTGTGGAAAGAGGTACCCATGAAGAACTTCTTGGGCTGAATGGAAGGTA
>JBJELR010000291.1:0-8752 GCA_051879255.1 Lachnospiraceae bacterium
CATATGGCGAGATAGCTCAGTTGGCTAGAGCATACGGTTCATACCCGTAGTGTCGGGGGTTCGAATCCCTTTCTCGCTATTTGGTTGAATAGGGCAGAAGCATTGGTTTTACAGTGTTTCTGCTACTTTTTTGTTTGCTAAATTACTTTCTTTTCCTGTTTCTTTTTCTGACAATCATTAACAATGCATCACGTTAAATTGTTATTAAATTAAAGTTTTTGTTGCATTGTCCTGCCATTCAGATTAAAATAAGGCTTGGCAAATAAGCGCTTTAGAATAGAAGACAGCAGCTTGCTTAAAAAACTGATGAGAAAAGAGGTAGATTATGGACGGGTCAATGTTTATTGGAACAGTCTGGTCACTATTGCCGCCGATTTTGGCAATCGTATTGGCCTTAATTACCAAAGAAGTATACAGTTCACTCTTTTTGGGGGTAGCCGTAGGAGCCTTAATGTATTCTGGCTTTCATCCCTGGGAAAGCTTTGTAACCTTCTTTGATGTAATGAAGAACAGCATGAATTTGAATATTTTGATATTTGACGTTCTGTTGGGAATGATTATTGTACTTATGGCAAAGTCGGGAGGCTCCGGTGCCTATGGACGTTGGGCAGGAGAGAGGATCAAATCGAAAAAAAGCGCCTCCCTTGCGACCATGGGATTGGGAGTTCTGATTTTTGTGGATGACTATTTTAACTGTTTAACGGTAGGCTCCGTTATGCGTCCGGTAACAGACCGCTATAAAATTTCCCGGGCAAAGCTGGCTTATATCATTGATGCAACAGCAGCTCCGGTATGTATTATCGCACCTATTTCCAGCTGGGCAGCAGCAGTAAATTCCTATGTACCGGAAAATGCCGGAATCACAGGATTCCAGTTGTTTTTACAGACCATTCCTTATAATCTGTATGCGCTGTTGACTCTGGTCATGGTATTCTATATCTGCGTAAGCGGATGGGATTTCGGTCTGATGAAAACCCATGAAAAAAATGCAGCTAAAGGAGATTTATTTACCAGCGGCAAAGAAGAATTTGAACAGCTTAAGGAAGAAGAAGGACATCATAAGGGAAAGGTAATCGATTTGGTTCTCCCGGTTGCCACGCTGATTATCAGTGCTGTGGGGGCTATGATTTACACCGGTTATCAGGATGGAGCAGAGGATATTATTACGGCCTTTGCAGGCTGTGATGCAGAAACCAGTCTGATTTTTGCCACCACAGTAACCATACTGTTTATGCTTCTTCTATACCTGCCCAGAAAGGTGATTACCTTTAAGGGATTTATGGACAGCATGGCAGAAGGCTTCAAGCTGATGGTACCTGCCGTTACGATTCTGATTTTTGCCTGGTCCCTGAAGGGAATCGGTGATTTACTGGGAATTGCCTCCTTTGTGGAAGGTATGGTAGGTAATCAGGTGGCAGCCAATATGCTGGTACCTATGATTATGTTCTGTGTAGCAATTTTCCTTGCTTTTTCTACAGGGACGAGCTGGGGAACCTTTGCTATTCTGGTTCCCATCGTGGTTGCATTATTTGAAAACGGCAATCTGGAAATGATGATTATTTCTGTTTCGGCAGTGCTTGCGGGAGCAGTTTGCGGAGATCATGTTTCCCCTATTTCAGATACTACGGTTATGTCATCGGCAGGGGCACAAAGTAACCATATTAATCATGTATCCACCCAAATGCAGTATGCTATGGTTGTGGGGGGAGTATGTATCGTGGGCTATCTGTTAGCCGGTTTGATTCAGGTGTGGTGGATTGTACTGGGAATCAGCCTGGCCCTGCTTCTTATCGTATTATCGGTTATGCGGTATCTGACGAAAGAAGGGTAAAAAACTGAAGGTTATACAGTGGCAGTTTATGACACCCTGGAATCGAGGTAAGGATGAAGCTGATTAAGGCACCCTATATTAATCAGAAGGGGCACTTTCCTACCGGCTGTGAAAGTGTTTCTGCAGTAATGCTTCTGCAGTATTTGGGCTATTCGATGACGGTGGAAGAATTTATTGACAACTATCTGGAGAAGGAAGAATTTGAAATACGGGAGGGAAAGCTGCATGGAGCTGATCCCAATCAGGCCTTTTGCGGAAGTCCCTATGACGAAGCTTCCTTTGGTTGCTATGCGCCGGTAATTGTAAGGGCGTTGAAAAAAGCGTTGGGAGAGACCTGGGAAGTTATGGATGAAACGGGAACACCAATAAACAGCCTGCTGACGGAATATATTGATCGGGATATGCCGGTAATTTTCTGGGCTTGTATCAATATGCGTGAGCCCATAAAGGGACCCTCCTGGTATTTAAAATCTACGGGAGAGGAATTTACCTGGATTTCCAATGAGCATTGTATGCTTTTAGTAGGATACGATGAGGAACAGTATTATTTCAATGATCCTTATGAGAATAATGGCTGTATTGGTTATCCCAGAGAAATGGTGGAAAAAAGACACAAAGCGCAGTATGAAATGGCTGTAGGGATAAAAGCAGTTTGACATTTATCTGTTACAATGATATGCTTCAACAATGTAACAGATGCTTCATCCGAACCCTTAAATAGTACAGGATGAGGAATAGCGGATATTCGCTGACCCGGAAAGGGAAAATACAGGAGGAGAAAGCTTGGAACTGCTTACCGAGGTAATCGACCTATACATAGAACGAAAGGATTGGTTTTGGGAGCTAATCGTCCAACACATTGGACTGGCTGCAATTTCCATTCTGCTGGCAGGAACCATCGGACTGCTGATTGGGATGTGGATTGCCCAATATAATCGGTTTTCTGCTCCTGTTCTGGCAGTGGCAAATGTGTTCTATACCATCCCCTCCATTTCTTTATTGGGGATGTTGATTCCCTTCATTGGGATTGGCAATAAAACTGCTGTGGTAGCCCTGACCATTTATGGAATTATGCCTATGGTGCGAAACACTTATGCGGGAATTCGAGGGGTCAGTGAGGAAATCATTATGGCAGCCAGGGGAATGGGCAGCACAAGCTGGCAGATTATGGTCAAAATCAAGCTGCCATTGGCACTTGGTGTAATTGTGGCCGGTGTGCGCAATATGGTAGTCATGACGATTTCTACAGCAGCCATTGCTTCCTTTATCGGTGCAGGTGGTCTGGGAGTGGCAGTTTATCGAGGCATAACCTTGTATAATACGGCCCTGACCTTTGGTGGGAGTCTGTTAATTGCTTTTCTTGCCTTAATCAGCGATTTGTTGTTGGGAGGCCTGGAAAAGAAAATCAAGAAGCACAATTAGCTTTTACAGGAAAAGCTGAAGTAAAGCACTTCAGAATGGAGGAGAAAATGAAAAAATTATTTACTTGGATGATGATTGCCGTAGCGGCAGCAGGATTAACAGCCTGTGCAAATACAGGCACACAGGAAACAACCGGTACAAGTCAGGAGGCAGCAAAGACAGAGACAAGCCAGGAAAGTACAGAAACTGCTGATAATCAGGAGATAACAGCGAATACTCCTGCAGACCGTCCTGTTCGTATTGCTACTAAGCCTATGACCGAGCAATATATTTTAGGAGAAATGCTTAAGCTGGTGATTGAATCAGAAACCGATTATTCGGTGGAAGTTACTAAAGGTATAGCCGGTGGAACCAGCAATATCCACCCTGCTATGGAAAAAGGTGAGTTTGATTTATACCCTGAGTATACCTCCAGTGGTTGGGTAATGGTGTTAAAGCAGGACCCTAAAGGAATGACTGATGAAGAAATCCTGGAGGGATTGAAGGCACAGTATCCTGAACAATTTGCCATGTCCTGGATTGGTCTTTACGGATTTAACAATACTTATGCCATTGCCGTTAGAAAAGACGTAGCAGATGAATATGGTCTGACGAAAACTTCTGATTTGGCAGCAGTAGCAGACAAGCTGGTATTTGGTGGAAATCCCGATTATCTGGAAAGAGAAGATGGCTTTAATCTGGTGTGCGAAACCTATGATTTGAAATTCAAAGCAGTAAAGGATATTGATATTGCCTTAAAATATGCGGCTATGGAATCCGGTGACATTGATGTCACCAATGGAAATACGACAGATGCTCAGTTGGGAAGAGATGATGTTGTGGTACTGGAGGATGATAAGAAGCTGCAGGTAAACTATCTTTGCTCCACTGTCGTAAGGAACGAAGCTCTGGAGCAGTTCCCCGGTCTTCAGGAGGCCATTGAGAAATTAGATGGCTGTCTTACGGATAAAGAGATGGCAACCCTGAACTATGCAGTGGAAGTGGAAGGAAAGGATGAGGCTGAGGTAGCAAAGGATTACTTGGTTTCCAAAGGGATTATTCAGTAAATCATTCACTTACCTGAGAGTTTAGAAAAAATAGCCTGTACAGGACATTATGTGACAGGACAGGGTATTGGAGGTGGTGAATATCGAGATTATCAGCCTGGAAGAAGTAACAAAATATTATCAAGATGAGTGTGCATTGAAGGAATTCAGCCTTTCGGTAGCTAAGGGAGAGTGCCTTACGGTGATTGGTCGTTCAGGCTGTGGGAAAACCACCATGTTAAAGCTGATGAACGGACTGCTGCTTCCGGATGGCGGGAGAGTTAAGGTAGAAGGTGTAGATATCCATACTACGGATTTAATTGCATTAAGGCGGCGTATTGGCTATGTGATTCAAAATAAAGGACTTTTCCCGCACATGACGGTGGAAAAAAATATTACCTATGTGCCTGTCATTAGTGGAAAAAAAGATAAAAAAGAAAATCATGCCCTGGCTTTGCAGCTCCTTAAACAGGTGGGGCTGGAAGAAGAAATGGCTTCCCGCTACCCCTCAGAATTATCAGGAGGACAACAGCAGCGAGTAGGAATTGCAAGGGCTCTGGCTGCTCAGCCGCATATTCTCCTTATGGATGAGCCCTTTGGTGCTTTAGATGAAATTACCCGACAGAGTATGCAGGATGAGCTGCTTCGCCTGAAAGCGGATTTAAATCTCACCATCGTTTTTGTCACCCACGATATTCGGGAGGCAATGAAACTGGGAGATCGGGTTCTGGTAATGGATCAGGGATGTACGGTACAGTTGGGGACACCGGCAGAAATCAAGGCTGCTCCGGCAAACGATTTTGTCAGAGAGCTGCTGCAGGCAATAGGATAAGATGACGCTGAAAAAGCAATGGCTTTATGGATAGAGCCATTGCTTTTTTTGAAAACAGGTGGCAGCTATAGTCAGTTGGAATAAAACAGGCAATGCTTTAGAAATGGAGGGAAAGAAGGAAACAAAGGATTGAAGGACTCTTGAGATGACTGCTATAGGTTATCCACCTTCAAAGATAGCATTATTATATCCAAAAATGAAACAAAAGATGGATTGGGGCACCCAATGTAGTTTTTTTCAGCATAAAGTATCTGGTATCAGAGATTGTGAAAAGAAAAAGGAGGCAAGGTTAAGATTTAGGAGAAAAAATCATATGTTCATTATATAGATAGGTTCATCATAGTCTGAAACTGGTATATTTTGAGAAAATAAAATGGTTTAGAATGGGGAAAATAAGAAGGATTTTTAAATGAGATGATGAATCGTATTATTATAGTAATAGAAATTCTTTCCCTGGTAGTAGGCCTGTATAACGTCTTTGGTGAAAAGGCCAAGTTAAATTTTTCTTTTTTATCCTTGCTACTATCTCTTGTTGCGATTCAGGAACTGATGAATGATTTTCGTATAAATGGTATTGGTACGATTTTAGTTTACATAGTTCTGTATGTATTCAGCAAAAAGAAATTTAAAGAAACAGCAGCCAGGACTGGAGGAAGGCTGCTGCTGCATCTTATTTTTATGACCGGATTGCAGTTTATTTGCCTGGTTGCAGTAAACTTTTTGCTTTCAGGATATGAAAATATGGTTGTTAGAGCTATTTTTACAAATATCATAGTATTATTATGTAATATTTTTATTCAGGTAAAAATGAATATAGACGAAATAATACAGCTTATAATGAGAACAAACTCTAGTTTTACGATTACAGTAGGATTTATAACAATAGTTATTTTGATGTTATTGTTAACGAATAAGCTGAAATTAGGAATTCCAGGAGAAACTTATTTTACACCAGTTTTATTTACTGGTTTTACGGTCTTATGGATGATAAAGTGGGCTATCAGCCAGACTAAACTTAGTGAGAAGGAACAGGAAATAGAGCAGACCCAACAGGGGCAGGAGGATTTTCAGGAATTATTGATGAATATTCGTCTGCGTCAACATGAATTTAAAAATCATCTGTTGGTGATTCTTTCAACACAATATACCTATAAGACCTATGAAAAGCTGGTAAGGGCACAAAAGGAATATTTGGGACGAGTAAAAGATGATAATAAATATTATAGCCTGCTGTTGATTTCTAATCAGCAGCTGGCCGGGTTTCTCTATGGGAAGCTTCAATCGATTGAGGAATACGGTATAGCTGTGGAGTGCGCAGTAAAAACTGAACTTAATGCCTTATCCATTCCGGAATACAACATGATTGAAATTCTGGGGATTTTTATGGATAATGCAATAGAGGCGTTGGAGAGGCTTGAGGAAAATAGAAAGTTTTTTCTGGGGATAAGAGAGATGGGAGAGCATTATTATTTTGAACTGCGTAATGTGTTTCCCTATATTGCCTATGAAGAAAGAATCAGATGGTTTGAAAAGGGAGTAAGCCATAAAGGAGAAGGACATGGACTTGGTCTATACCATGCCAGACAGCTATGTGAAAAATGGGGCTGTGATATTCAATGCGACAATTTGGAAATTGAGGAAGAAAACTGGATACAGTTTAATATAAGAATAAAGAAGGTGGGCAATCTATAGGGAATGCCCACCTTTTTGCCGCAGGATTATTTTATTCATAATCACTTTCTTTGGGGCAGGGATATTCCCCCAATAAAAGAACACTGGGAACAGTGTCAATCCACCAGGAAAACCCGAGGCAGACAGATAAAAATCTGGAAATCATTTTACAGACTCTCCTTTCTTTTGTATTTTGCGGCTGTAAGCTGCAATGTATGCAATATAATAACACCAAGACCCACATTTAGAAGATAGGAATCCGGCATTATATATATCAGTAGGGCATAAAAAGAGATAAAAAGCAGTACCAGGCGTTTACAGCGGTTAAGTAATTCTTTCCCATAGGGAGGGCGATATTTTGACACCACAGGCCCAATGTAATTGATGACAACGATACAAAGCAGTAAGCCAAGCACTTTGAAAGGAAATGCCACCATCAGGGGAGGCATTACCAGAATGGATAAGCCTACCAGCAAAATAGAGCCCAAAAGACAGCCTAAATAGGTATCAAAATGTAGACCACCGGTAAGGCATCTAAGAACGATCATGACAACCAAAACAAAGAACAATTCCTCTAAATGCCCTCTAAAAAGGATCCCAATGATGAGCAGCTTACTGAGTTCGGATAGTACTGTTTTATAAAAATAGCCCAGCAGAGCGATCTGATAATTGGTGAGCTGGTATCTTTCTCGAAGAAGTCTTTTTATCGGCTGCATAATGTCCACCCTTTGTATAGAAATTTTTCAGTAGGTATACAATAGCAGAAAAAATACGCCCGGATGGGAAGATTTACCCAATGATGTTTTTTTTGGTATAATTTATCTAAAGCTCTTTACAAGAATAAACGACAAGAGAAGAATCAGGAGAGTACAGATGGAGGAAAACGGATGTTTTATGTAGGTATTTGTGATGATGAAAAATATACTTGTGAAGATTTAAAAGAAAGAATTTATACATTTGGCGAAAAAAGAAAAATTGACTTTGATGTACATATATGGCATCAGGGAGAAGAATTATATTTATTTTTACATCAGGACAAGAACTTAGATATTCTGTTTCTTGATATAGAATTAATTAGTACAACAGGGATAGAAGGTGTCCACTTTTTTAATATAGATCCAGAGAAAAATTCTTAGAGTATGACGGAGGTGTATAGAGATGTTTTGGATGGTGTCAGAGTGGACAAAAATAATCTGACTATCAATGATTTATATTATAGTTGGGTGCAACTGAAACGTGGCTTAAAAGACAATATATTTTCAAATTATAAGTATATGTATACACAGTTTGTCGAGCCAGAGTTTGGCAAGACTAAGCTTGTAGATTTGAAGCGTACAGATGTAAGAGGATTCTATAATTATCTTGCGGATGAAAAGCATGTGAAAGTGAATACGATTGATAATATCCACACCGTATTGCATTAAGTTTTGGAATTAGGTGTAGAAGATGATTATTTACGATATAACCCTTCTGATAACGCTTTGAAGGAACTGAAAAAGGCTCATAATTTCGAGATTGATAAAAGAAGAGCACTTACAGTAGCGGAGCAGGAAATTTTTCAAGCATTTCTTAGTGAGAACAAACAGTATCACAGATGGTATCCTATATTTGTGATTATGCTTTGGACGGGGAGCGTGTGGGAGAGATTACTGGGCTTAGGTGGTGTGATATTGATTTTGAAGATGAAACAATAAGCGTTAATCATACATTGGTCTATTACAGTACCAGAACAGAGCAAGGGCAGATTTTCGCAATCAATACACCAAAGACAAAAGCAGGAGAAAGAATTATTCCTATGCTCCCGAAAGTAAAAGAAGCGTTTTTGATGGAGAAAGCATATCAAGAAGAATGTGGTATTAAAAGTAATGCAGTAGTAGACGGATTTCGGGATTTCATCTTTGTTAATCGTTTTGGGAATGTATAGTGACCCGTTTTGTCAAGACAGTTTTTGAGTAAATTTATCGTTAGGTG
>JBJELR010000292.1:0-8750 GCA_051879255.1 Lachnospiraceae bacterium
GATACTGTGGTAAGACACAGTATGGTGGCAGTAGTGCAGTAATGCACATATATGGAGAAGCAAATCATTGCGTTTTTGATTGATCTAGAAGGAGGAAATAGTTATGAGTAAAATTATCGGTATTGACTTAGGTACAACTAATAGCTGTGTAGCTGTTATGGAAGGTGGAAAGCCCACCGTAATCGCAAATACAGAAGGAGCAAGAACAACACCCTCTGTAGTGGCATTCACGAAAACAGGAGAAAGACTGGTAGGTGAACCTGCTAAACGTCAGGCAGTTACCAACGCAGAAAAAACCATCTCCTCCATTAAGAGAGATATGGGTACAGATCGGGGCAGAACGATTGATGATAAGAAGTATTCTCCCCAGCAGATTTCTGCCATGATTTTGCAGAAGCTGAAGGCAGATGCAGAAAGCTATCTGGGAGAAAAGGTAACCGAAGCGGTAATTACCGTTCCTGCCTATTTTAATGATGCTCAGCGTCAGGCAACCAAGGATGCAGGAAAGATTGCCGGCCTGGAAGTAAAGCGTATTATTAACGAGCCTACGGCAGCAGCACTGGCTTATGGTTTGGACAACGAGCATGAACAGAAAATTATGGTTTATGACCTGGGTGGTGGTACCTTCGATGTGTCCATCATTGAAATCGGGGATGGTGTTATCGAAGTATTGGCAACCAGCGGTGATAACCGACTGGGTGGTGATGACTTTGACCAGAAGATTACCGACTACATGCTGTCAGAGTTTAAACGGCTTGAAGGAGTGGATTTATCCAATGACAAGATGGCTCTGCAGCGTTTGAAAGAGGCGGCAGAAAAGGCAAAGAAGGAATTGTCCTCTGCAACTACCACCAATATTAATCTGCCTTTTATTACGGCAACAGCAGAAGGCCCCAAGCATTTTGACATGAACCTGACCAGAGCAAAATTTGACGAGTTGACTCACGATCTGGTTGAAAGAACTGCAGTTCCGGTTCAGAATGCCTTGAAGGATGCAGGACTGAACGCTTCTGAGTTAAGCAAGGTGCTGTTAGTAGGTGGTTCCACCAGAATTCCTGCAGTACAGGATAAGGTAAAACAGCTTACCGGACATGAACCCAGCAAAACCTTGAATCCTGACGAGTGCGTGGCTATCGGTGCCTCTATTCAGGGCGGTAAGCTGGCAGGAGATGCGGGTGCAGGTGAAATTCTGCTTCTGGATGTTACTCCCCTTTCTCTGTCCATTGAAACCATGGGTGGCGTAGCAACCAGATTGATTGAAAGAAACACCACTATCCCCACGAAGAAAAGCCAGATTTTCTCTACCGCAGCAGACAATCAGACCGCAGTGGACATTAACGTGGTACAGGGTGAAAGACAGTTTGCTAAAGATAACAAATCCCTGGGTCAGTTCCGTCTTGACGGAATCCCTCCGGCAATGCGTGGTGTTCCGCAGATTGAGGTTACCTTTGATATTGATGCCAACGGTATCGTAAACGTATCGGCAAAGGATTTGGGAACCGGAAAAGAGCAGCATATTACCATTACGGCAGGTTCCTCCATGTCCGATGATGAAATCGAAAAGGCAGTAAAAGAAGCAGCGGAATATGAGGCACAGGATAAGGCAAGAAAAGAGGCAATCGATGCAAGAAATGAGGCAGATTCCTTTGTCTTCCAGACAGAAAAGGCGTTAAATGAGGTAGGCGACAAAATTGATGCCTCTGCAAAGGCCTCTGTAGAAGCAGACCTGAATGCCCTTAAGGATATTCTGGAAAAAACCAAGGATCAGGAAATGACTCCCGATCAGGTATCCGAGATGAAGGCTGCACAGGAGAAGCTGATGACCGGAGCTCAGGCACTGTTTGCAAAGATGTATGAGCAGGCTCAGGGGGCAGCCGGCCAGGCAGGCCCGGATATGGGCAATATGGGTGGAGCAGCGGATGCTTCAAGCGCACCTGAGGATGATATTATTGACGGAGATTTTAGAGAGGTTTAGTAGACCATTTAGAGGCTGCCCCGGCTTTGCCGGAGCAGCCATTAATGGGTTTTTATCAAAGCAGAAATTGCTGCTTAAAAAGCGATTTCTGGAATGGAGATTGATATGGCAGAGCAAAAGAGAGATTATTATGAGGTTCTGGGTGTTGACAAGAATGCCGATGATGCAGCCCTAAAAAAGGCCTATCGTGTATTGGCAAAGAAATACCATCCGGATATGAATCCGGGAGATGCTCAGGCAGAGAAGAAATTTAAAGAGGCCTCTGAAGCCTATGCGGTATTAAGTGATCCGGAAAAAAGACGCCAGTACGACCAGTTTGGGCATGCCGCCTTTGACGGAGGAGCCGGTGGTGGCGGCTTTGGTGGATTTGATTTCAGCGGTGCTGATTTTGGCGATATTTTCGGTGATATTTTTGGGGACTTCTTTGGAGGTGGCCGCAGCCGGGGAGGCAGGGCAAATAACGGCCCCATGAAGGGCAGCAATATTCGTACCAGTGTAAGAATTACCTTTGAAGAAGCGGTATTCGGCTGTGAAAAGGAAATAGAGCTGAATACAAAGGATGAATGTAAGACCTGTCATGGAACCGGAGCAAAGCCGGGAACCAGTCCCGAAACCTGCAGCAAGTGCGGTGGTAAGGGCCAGGTGGTATTTACCCAGCAGTCCTTCTTCGGTACGGTGAGAAATGTACAGGCCTGTCCTGACTGTCAGGGTACGGGGAAAGTCATCCGGGAAAAATGTCCTGATTGTCATGGTTCCGGCTATATTCCCATGAGAAAAAGATTTGCAGTGGATATTCCGGCAGGTATTGACAATGGTCAGTGCAAGCGTCTTACCGGTCAGGGTGAGCCGGGAATTAACGGTGGGCCCAGAGGAGACGTTCTGGTAGAGGTGATTGTAGGGCGTCACCCGATTTTCCAGAGACAGGAATATAATATTTACTCTACAGTACCGGTATCCTTTGCGGTAGCAGCTTTGGGTGGTGATGTGGTCATTGATACGGTAGATGGTAAAGTGATTTATGAAGTGAAGCCCGGTACCCAAACGGATACTCGTGTACGCCTGAAGGGTAAGGGTGTACCTTCCCTGCGTAACCGGGAAGTGAGAGGCGACCATTATGTTACCTTGGTGGTACAGGTACCGGATAAGCTTTCCCATGAGGCAAAGGAGCTGCTTCGTAAATTTGATGAGGAAACCGGAGACAGCCTGAATGCAGCAAAAAAGGTTAATAAGGAAGATCCGGATAAATCCGGCGGACATAAAAAGAAAAAAGGACTTTTTAAATAAAAAAGGGACTGTTGTACCGGCTGGTGCGGCAGTCCCTTTTAGGCATTCTGTCTGATTTTATCAATGATTTCAGCTAAAAAGGGAAAAACATTTACAAACAGGCTGTATCAAGGTATAATGAAAGCCGCAAGGAAAGAGATTTATGGAAACAAAAATTGTGGAAATAAAAGATGATAAGTTGAATAAAGAGGCCTTGAAGGAGGCAGGGAGAATACTCAGAGAGGGGGGCCTGGTGGCTTTTCCTACGGAAACCGTCTATGGACTGGGAGGAGATGCACTGAACCCCTTAGCTGCACAAAAGATTTATGCGGCCAAGGGAAGGCCCTCGGACAACCCCTTAATTGTGCATATCTGTGAAATAGAGAGTTTGGAAGTCCTGGCAGAAAATATACCAAAAGAAGCCAGACTTTTGGCCCGGCACTTTTGGCCCGGGCCACTGACCATGATTTTAAAGAAGACACAGAGGGTACCGAAGGAAACCACAGGAGGTCTGGATACGGTGGCCGTAAGAATGCCTTCCAATAAGGTCGCATTGGAGCTGATTTACCAGGCCGGAGGCTTTGTGGCTGCCCCCAGTGCAAATCGTTCAGGCCGACCCAGCCCCACTTGTGCAAAATATGCTATTGAAGATATGAATGGCAGAATTGAAATGATTCTGGCGGGAGAAGATAGTACCATAGGATTGGAATCCACTATCGTTGATTTGACTTCCTCTACTCCCATGATTTTACGTCCGGGCTGTATCACCCACAAGATGTTGAAAAGCATTCTTGGAAGGGTAGAAACGGACCCCAATGTTTTGGGACAGGAAGGGGAAGAACCACCAAGGGCACCGGGAATGCGTTATCGCCACTATGCACCCAAGGGTGAACTGATTATTGTGCAGGGAAGCACACAAAAGGTAATCGGGCGGATTAATGAGTTGGTAGAGGAAAGTCTTTCTCAGGGGAAAAAAACAGGGGTAATCTGTGCAGAAGAAACCCTCAGTGCTTATGGGGCAGATACGGTTAAAAGTCTGGGAAAGCGTCAGGATGAGGAAACCATTGCAAGGCAGCTCTATCGGATATTGCGGGAGTTTGACGAGGAAGGAATAGAAGTGATTTTTTCGGAGGGCTTTTCGGAATATGGAATGGGACAGGCAATTATGAATCGATTAGTAAAAGCAGCAGGACATAGGATAATCCGGCTGTAGATGGGAGGAAAAGGATGATAGCATTAGGCAGTGACCATGGTGGTTACGAGTTAAAAAAGACGGTGATTGACTACTTGGAGAAGAAAAACATTCCTTACGAGGATTTTGGTTGTTATGATAAAACCTCCTGTGATTACCCCGAGTTTGGACGGGCGGCAGCCCGGGCGGTAGCCACAGGAGAGTGTGAAAAAGGGATTGTAATCTGTACCACAGGGATAGGAATTTCCATGGTAGCCAATAAAGTAAAGGGAGTTCGGGCAGCTCTGTGTCAGGACCCTTATAGTGCTAAGATGACCAGACTTCACAATGATGCCAATGTTCTTGCATTGGGGGGCGGCATAATTGGAAAGAACATGGCTCTGGAAATTGTGGAAGTATTTTTAAATACGGAATTTTCCCGGGGAGAAAACCATATTCGAAGAATCGGAAAGATAGAGGACTGAAGGGACAGATAAAAGAGCCTGGCAAGCAGTAGACAACAGTAAATCAGCAACAGAGGAGAAACCTCTAGAAAAGGAGAATACTATGGCAAAAGTAGTGGTTATGGATCATCCGTTAATTCAGCATAAGATTGGATACATCAGAAGGATTGATACAGGGACCAGAGATTTTCGTAATACCATTTCCGAAATTGCTACCCTGATTTGCTTTGAGGCAACCAGAGAGCTGAGTCTTGAAAATGTGGAAATTGAAACGCCTATCTGCAAAACGACGGTAAAGCAGCTTAAAGGAAAGAAAATGGCTATTGTTCCCATTCTTCGGGCGGGTTTGGGCATGGTAGACGGAGTATTAAATCTGATTCCCGCAGCAAAGGTGGGACATATTGGCCTGTACAGAGATCCGGATACCCTGCAGCCTGTGGAATATTATTGCAAGCTGCCCAGCGACTGTGCAGAACGTGAGGTGTTTGTCGTGGATCCCATGCTGGCTACCGGCGGTTCCTCCGTAGCAGCGATTCAGCTATTAAAGGACAGAGGCTGCAAGAAAATTCATTTTATGTGCATTATTGCAGCACCGGAGGGCGTAAAGGCTATGGAAGAAGCCCATCCGGATGTAGATATGTACGTGGGAGCATTGGACGAGAAGCTGAATGATCATGGCTATATTGTTCCCGGTCTGGGAGACGCAGGGGATAGGATTTTTGGAACAAAATAGCAGAATAAACGCCCTGGAACGGAGGTAGGAATGAAGCGAAAAGACTATATTACCTGGGACGAATATTTTATGGGGGTAGCTCTGCTTTCCGGTATGCGTTCCAAGGATCCCAATACACAGGTAGGAGCCTGTATCGTCAGTGACGATAATAAAATTCTTTCCATGGGCTATAATGGTTTTCCTCTGGGCTGCTCTGATGAGGAATTTCCCTGGGAAAGAGAAGGGGAAACGGTGGATACCAAGTATGCCTACGTGACCCACAGCGAGTTGAATGCAATTTTAAACTACCGGGGTGGAAGTCTTGTGGGAGCCAAGCTGTATGTTTCCCTTTTTCCCTGTAATGAATGTGCAAAAGCGATTATTCAAAGCGGAATAAAGACGGTTATTTATGACGATGACAAGTATGCGGACAGTCCTGCCAGTATTGCTTCCCGCAGAATGTTTGATGCGGCAGGAGTGGAGTATCGCAGATATAAGCAGACAGGGCGCGAAGTTAAAATCAGGCTGTAAAGATTTAGAAAGGAGTAGTGCATGAGAAAGAGAATAAGACAGAGAAAAAGACTGTGCCTGCTGTTGGCTGCAGTACTCTGCATTACTTCACTTCCGGTGGGGTATACTTATGCATCAACTACCAAAGAAAAGCTGGAACAGGCAGAAAAAGATAAAAAGGAAACCCAGTCCCAACTGAATCAGACCAAGGAAGATTTGGAGGATTTAAAGGAAGTAAAGGGAACCTTAGAAGAAGAATTGGAAGATTTAAACAGTAAGCTGACGCAGGTGAGCAATAATCTGAACGATTTGGAAGGACAGATTGATCAAAAGGAAGAAGAAATTGAAATTACTTCAGCCAATCTGGAGGAGGCCAAAGAGACAGAAAACCAGCAATACGAGAGCATGAAGCTGCGGATTAAATTTATGTATGAGCGCAGTGATTATGCTCTTTTGGAGACCATATTTGCCTCCGGTTCCTTTGGAGAAGCACTGAATAAGGCAGACTATATTGAACAGATTACTGCTTATGATCGTCAGAAGCTGGAGGAATTTGAAGCCACCAGAATTCGCATTGAGGAAGAAGAAGCTAAGCTACAGCGGGAAATGACACAGCTGAATGAACTTCGGGAAAAAGTGTCAGCGCAAAAGAAGCTGGTCAATACCTATGTGCAGCAAACTGCCTCCAGTATTTCCAGCTATTCAGGCCAGATTTCCGAAGCAGAGCAGAAAGTAATCGAGCAGGAAGCAAAAATTAAGGAGCAGGAAGCTAATATTGCTTACTTGAAAAAGAAGCTGGCAGAGGAGCAGGCTATGTCCAGGCTGGCAGCCCAGTCCAGTTGGCGGGATATCTCTGAAGTGACCTTTGAAGAAGGGGATCGCTATCTTCTTGCCAATTTGATTTATTGTGAAGCAGGCGGGGAACCCTATGCAGGACAGTTAGCGGTAGGGGCGGTAGTGATCAATCGGGTATTGAGCAGTGTATACCCCAACAGTGTGGTGGAAGTGATTTACCAAAAATCTCAATTTACCCCGGCAGGAAGCGGACGTCTGGCTCTGGCCCTGGCGGAAAATCGGGCAACTGCTGCCTGCTACAAGGCTGCTGATGAAGCCATGACCGGGCAGACCAATGTGGGAAATTGCGTTTACTTTAGAACGCCTATTGAAGGATTAAGCGGTATTTCCATTGGAAACCATATTTTTTATTAATAAAAAAATGAGCCTGGCACTAGCTCCCGTTCAGGCTCATTTTGCATTTTTTTCTTTACAGTTCTCAGAAAAATGGTATAATCAAACTACTATGAAAGGAAAGGAAGCAGTGTGTGAAAGGTAATAATCACAACATATTTCGGTTATTAGCACTCTTTAATCAGTTTGCACTTCACATGCTGGTTCCCATTTTTTTGTGTTCCTTTTTGGGATACTGGCTGGACCAGAAGCTGGGGACCGGTTTTCTGTTTGTTTTTTTCTTTTTTCTCGGAGCGCTGGCAGGAGGAAGGAATGTTTTTCTTCTGGCAAAGAAGGTATATGACAGCGACTCCACCAGACCATCGGAAAGCTATGCTGCCAATCAAAAGAAGAAAAGAAAGCGGGAAAAAGGAGAGGGAGCATGAAAAAAGTTTTTGCAGCAAACGAAACATTATTGGAGATGATTTTGGGTATTCTTTTATTTGGAGGAGTAATCTGGCTTACGGGAATCTGGTTCGTTTCCCAAAGGCTGCTGTTTACAACCGGCCTTTGGCTGGGAATCGTGATTGCAGTCCTGGCCGGGTGGCATATGGCCAGAACTCTGGATAAGGGGATGGAATTGGGAGCAGCAGCAACCAAATATCTTATCACTCAGAATATGCTTCGTTATCTGATCGTTGTGATTGCCTATGGTGTTATCTGCATAACCCAAATCGGCAATCCTATTGCGGCTTTTATTGGGATTATGGGACTGAAAGCAGGTGCCTATCTTCAGCCGCTTGCTCATAGGATAATGACCAAAGAAAAAAGGAGGTGAAACTATGGGACAGAATGTTTTGTTATCTGCAGGTGGGGACATTGATTTTATGATTCATGGAATTTTTTCCTATGAATTTTTTGGCCAGACAGTGTGGATAACAACTACCCATGTCTGTGTGCTGATTGTACTTCTGCTTTTAATGATTTTTTCTATTGTGGCAGGCCGTACCATGAAGCGGGCAAAGGAGGTCCCCACCGGTTTTCAGAATGTAGTAGAGATGGTGGTGGAAATGCTGGATAAGATGGTAGGAAATACCATGGGAAAAAATGCGCCGAAATTTCTTAACTATATCGGAACCATTTTTATCTTTATCCTGATCAGTAATATTTCAGGATTATTTGGACTTCGTCCCCCCACAGCAGACTACGGAGTAACCCTTCCCCTGGGGTTGATGACCTTTACCCTGATTCATTTTAACAAATTTAAATATCAGAAGGTCAAAGGGGTAATTGAAGGCCTGTGTAATCCATGGCCGATCTGGGCACCAATCAATATCATCGGTGATGTGGCAGTGCCCATCTCTTTATCCTTACGTTTGTTTGCCAATGTCCTCTCCGGGACGGTAATGATGGCATTGGTATACGGGTTGTTGTCGAAGATTGCCATTGTTTGGCCGGCAGCCTTACATGTATATTTTGACTTGTTCT
>JBJELR010000293.1:0-1584 GCA_051879255.1 Lachnospiraceae bacterium
ATCGCAGCCGATATATTCCTTATAGGTGTGCTTAGCATGAATAGCGGTTGTAATTAAATGTCCGTAGGGTGCCAGCATGAATCGTCCCAACTCCGTATAAATAGCCACCTCACCCATTCCTGCAGGAACCAGAATCTCCTCATACACCTTTCGCACACCTTCCCCTATGGCATAAATGTCATTGGGCTCCTGCTCCGGCCTATAGGGTACACCGATTCCTCCTGACAAATTAATGAAGGTAATATTGGCCCCTGTTTCTTCCTTCAGTTTAACTGCAAGCTCAAACAACTGTCTGGCAAGAGTAGGATAATAATCATTGGTTACGGTATTGCTGGCCAGAAAAGAATGGATACCAAAGTTTTCCACTCCTTTTTCCCTTAATCTTTTGAAGCCCTCAAATAGCTGTTCAGTAGTAAAACCGTATTTTGCATCCCCCGGATTATCCATAATGCTGGTACTGATTTTGAATACACCTCCGGGATTATATCTGCAGCTAATCGTTTTAGGAAGCTTGCCAATGGTTTTCTCCAGATAAGCAATGTGGGTGATATCATCCAGATTGATGATAGCGCCTATTTCATTCGCATAGGCATATTCGCTGGCAGGAGTCTCATTAGAGGAAAACATAATATCCTCTCCCTTCACTCCCATAGCCTTTGACAACATCAATTCGGTAAGGGATGAGCAGTCACAGCCACAGCCATATTCTTGTAAAATCTGGATTAAATATGGATTAGGAGTAGCTTTAACCGCAAAATACTCTTTAAACCCCTTATTCCAGGAGAAGGCCTCCTTTAATGCCTTGGCATTTTCCCGGATTCCCTTTTCATCATAAAGATGAAAAGGGGTAGGATAGGTTTTCATTATTTCTTCTAACTGTTCTTTACTCACAAAAGGTTTTTTCTTCATAAAATACTCCATTTTTTAATAACATCTGTTTTGAATTAATTTATAAAAGGTTCTTTCTTAATTCTTCTCCTGACAAAGGACTCAAATATGCCGGTGCAACATCAAATACTGTTTTACAGCCATACTGGCTCTCCTGATTCATGCGATACGCAGCTCTGGCATAAGCTACCAGCACAGAAGCCGTAAACTCAGGATTGGAATCCAGCTTCAGGCTATATTCAATAAGGTGCTTATTCTCCTTATCCATTCCCGTCACACCACTTCTAAGGACAAAGCCTCCATGGGGAATAGCACTGTGATTTTTCTTCAATTCTTCCTCTGTAATAAAATGAACGGTGGTATCGTAGTCAGCAAAATAGTTGGGCATATTCTTAATTTCTGATTCAATTTTTCCTAAATCTGCCCCTTCCTCGGGAACTACAAAGCATTCCCTTGTATGCTTTTGTCTGGTAGTCAATTCCGGATTATTTCCACTTCTTACTGCCTCTAAGGCGGTATCTACAGGAATGGTATATTGCTTACCATCCTTAACTCCTTCTACGCGGCGAATAGCATCAGAATGTCCCTGACTGACCCCTTTTCCCCAAAAAGTATAGTCCTTTCCTTCGGGAAGAATCACATTTCCATACAACCGATTTATGGAAAACATTCCCGGATCCCAGCCTACGGAAATAA
>JBJELR010000294.1:0-8524 GCA_051879255.1 Lachnospiraceae bacterium
CCCTCAACAAGTGAAATTATATCATTCTCCCGGTAAAAATACAAGCTACCGGGCAATTTTATGCCCCAAAGGAGGATGATACTATGGCATTAACTACCTGTCCCGAATGCTCTGGTAAGGTCAGTGACAAGGCCTATTCCTGCCCCCACTGCGGTTTCCCAATGCAGGATGCCCCACCACCTGTCAAAGTGATACGAAAAAGACGTATGCGCAGAGCAAACGGGACCGGAACAGTAGTCAAACTATCCGGGAAAAGAAGGAAACCATTTCAGGTTCGGGTTAATACTAAAATAGATTCCTTTGGTATGCCAATATACGATATATTAGGCAACTTCCCGGATCGGGTATCTGCTGACATAGCTCTGGCCGAATACAACAAGAACCCTTATGATCCGGAGAATCGAAAAAAGACCTTCACAGAGGCATTTGAAAGCTGGTATCAGTGGAAATACAAAGTACCCACTACAGCCAAAGATAAAACAAGCTCTCAGCATTGTGCTGTGGCAGCTTATAAAAAATGCGAAGCCCTCCATTCCTACAGCATATGGGATATAAGGGCTCAGGATATGCAGAATATTCTCGATAACAATGAACTTTCTCATGCTACATTGGAACATATTCGAAATCTGTTTAGACAGATGTACAAATACTGCATACAGTTTGAAATGGTGCAAAAGGACTACTCGCAATTCATCAAAATAAACAAAGAAGATGACGATGAGCATGGTGTACCATTCACAGATACGGAAATAAAGCTACTTTGGAAGCACAAGAACTTACCCTTTGTCGATGTTATCCTGATTTATTGCTACTCTGGATGGCGAATGAATGAATTGGCTATGATGCCTTTGGATTCCATAAACCTTAAAGAAAGAACCTTTACCGGAGGGTTAAAAAATAAATACAGCCGAAATAGAGTGGTGCCTATCCACTCTGCCATATATGAGCTTGTCTGTAACAGGATAAACCCACAATTCAAAAGCCTAATCTATCATGATGGAGAAAAGGAAATTTCCAAAGCTGCCTTTCGCGAAGGTTTCTCTTCTGCCTTAACAGCCTGTGGAATAGCCGGAAAGCATACCCCACATGACTGTAGACATACTTTCAATGTCCTCTTGGATAAGTCTGGTGTAGACAGAGTGACCAGGTATATTTTAATGGGACATAAGGGAAAAGATATTAACGAAACGGTATATACACATAAAGACATTAATCAACTTAAAACAGCCATAGAAATGATAAAAATTTAAGCCATGTAGCAATTTTTTTCTGCATGGCTTAAATTTGAATAGTATTTTATTAGTATCATTTTTTTAAGAAAACCTTGATTTTAAGGGATTTTTTTTGATTTGTTTTAATGCTATTTTAATTTTCAGCCGATAGGATAAACATACAGAAAAGAAAACAAACTAAGCAATAACCGTTTTTACGGCAAAATGGAGGTAAAATAATATGAAAAAGAGACAATTCATCTTAATAGCCCTTATGGTAATGACCTTTGGTCTGACTGCCTGTGGCCAAGCCAATTCACCGAATAATACAGCTCAGCAGACCGCGGTTCCTGTGAATCAAGACAGTCTGCAAAATAACCAAGGCGGAAATAATGCTGTAGCCGTTGATACTTCCGATTATATCGGTGAGGAAAAGGCCATGGCCATCGCTTTAGAGGATGCTAAGGTAGCACAGGAGGACCTGCTTTTTTCCTATGTAAAACTGGATTTTGATGATGGCCGCTGGATGTATGATGTAGAATTCTATGCAGGAAATAAAGAGTATGACTATGAAATCGATGCCACTCAGGGAACGATTTTAAGCTTTGATTTTGACATGGAAGAAAACTTCACTCCTAATCTTACACAAAATAACAACCCCGGCGGTGCCAACCAGAATAACAACTCCGGCGGCGTGACCATTGATGCTGCTCGTGAAACGGCTTTGGCACAGGTTCCCGGTGCAACTGCTGACAATATCCGCATTTACACTGACTATGATGATGGCCGTATGATTTACGAAGGTAAAATTATTTACAATACTATGGAGTATGAATTTGAAATTGATGCAAACACCGGAAATATCACTGAGTGGAGTGCAGAATCCATTTATGACTAGAATTTAATGTTAAAGGCTCCCGGAAATCAACCCCGGGAGCCTTTTTTCATGTTTTAATACATTTTAAGTATATTGATTACCAAGCCTGCCCATACTAACTCCATGATGATAAAATTAGCAAAAAATTTTCTTTACTGCGGCATTACAGGCTGGTTTACCGAAATCCTGTTTACTGCCTTTCAAAGCTTTCGCCGGCGTGACTGGCGACTGATCGGGCAGACCTCCATCTGGATGTTTCCCATTTATGGAATGGGCTGCCTCTTGATTTTCCCTTACCGGCTGTTAAAAAACCACTCCTTTTTCATCCGGGGCATTTCCTATATGCTTGCCATTTTTACCGGAGAATATATCAGCGGAAGACTCTTAACCCATTTTCAGGCCTGTCCCTGGGACTATTCACGCTGCCGCTTTAATCTACACAGAGTAATTCGCCTGGACTATGCCCCAGGTTGGTTTCTGCTTGGTCTTTTTTTGGAAAAAATTAATCGCAGATAGATTCTTCCCCCTTTCCAAAGCCAGCACTTCCGATATCCAGGGTGGTCAGCGTTCTGCGCTTAATCCTTGCTTCCTCTGATGCCCTCAAAATATAATCCTTCACAGCCTTGGCATTCCGAATGTGCTCCAAAAGCAGATTGGGATCCGTTGTATCCCCTGTATAGCATACCACCGTACCAAGGCCAAAAATACGTTCTGTCAAAGACACCTTTAGCTGCACATCCTGAACCTTATACATATAGCAATCATTCTCGGTGGTTTTTAGCAATCCTCGGTTTATAGTAATCACATCCTCCCCTACCTGATATTTCGTAAAGGTCCAGGGAAGTCCGAAAAACAATAACCTTTTTCTTTCAATAAACTCAGCCATTTTTCCTCTCATTCTACCGCCTTAAGTCTTTAATCCCAAAGATTATTTCCTTTAATTATTAAATGCAGCGGATATTCTATCTCTATTTTGTTCTAATTGTACTCCTTCTAAAAAGAGAATGCAACTTTTGATTGAAAGCCTTTTATGTTTATGCTAAAATATCCTCAATCAAATGAACGTGGAGGTGCATATGACTGCAAAAGAGTGTATTTTAACCAGACGAAGTGTCCGTAAATTTAAGGATACCCCTGTAGATCATGCAATTTTAGAAGGAATTATTGAAACTGCCTCCTATTCACCCAGCTGGAAGCATACTCAGATTACCCGATACATAGCTATCGAGGGTGAATTGAAGGATCGTATTGCCAAAGAATGTTTTGACGCTTGGCCTAATAATGGTACAATTACTGCAGGTGCTCCTATGTTGGTTGCACTTTGCATGGTGAAAAATCGCAGCGGTTTTGAGCGCGATGGCTCTTACTCCACCTGGAGAGAGGGTTCCTGGCAGATGTTTGATGTCGGCATCGCATCCCAGACCTTTGCTCTTGCCTGCCATGAGCAGGGATTAGGTACCGTTGTACTGGGTATTTTTGATCAGGAACTTCTTTCTAATCTTTTAGATATTCCCGAGGGACAGGAGCTCGTTGCCTTAATGCCCGTAGGCTATCCTGCCGAAGAACCCAAAGCACCCAAGCGCAAATCCGTAGAAGAATTATTATCTTATAGAAGTTAATTGATATAGCTGTCACATTCGTGGCAGCTACTTCTTTGCATTAGTAAATATGAAAAATGGAGGTACCCTATGAAACATTTAATGACCCCTTTAGACTTCACCACCACAGAGCTGGATCGACTCTTTGATTTAGCCTGTGATATTGAAGCTGAGCCCCACAAATTTGCTCATGCCTGTGATGGTAAAATTCTTGCTACCTGTTTTTATGAGCCCAGTACTCGTACTCGTTTAAGCTTCGAGTCCGCTATGCTCCAACTAGGCGGCCAGGTTCTGGGCTTTTCTGATGCCGGTTCTTCTTCTGCCGCAAAGGGTGAAAGTGTATCCGATACCATCCGTATGATTTCCTGCTATGCTCATATCTGTGCCATGCGCCATCCTAAGGAAGGTTCCGCCATGGTAGCCTCAATGGCCTCCTCTATTCCGGTAATCAATGCCGGTGACGGTGGTCATCAGCACCCTACCCAGACCCTGACCGATCTGCTGACGATCCGTTCTCTGAAGGGTAGACTGAGTAACTTTACTATCGGGCTTTGCGGCGATCTGAAATTTGGCCGTACTGTCCACTCGCTTATCCATGCACTGGTACGTTATGAGAATATTCGGTTCGTTTTCATTTCTCCTGAGGAATTGAAGGTTCCCGACTATATCATCGAAATGCTTCGGGAAAAACAGATTCCCTTTGAGGAGGTCATTCGCCTGGAGGAAGTAATCTCCTCTTTGGATCTGCTTTACATGACCCGCGTACAGAGAGAACGTTTCTTCAATGAACAGGATTATGTCAGACTGAAGGACTTTTATGTTTTGAATAAAGAAAAAATGGCTTTAGCCAAAGAAGATATGTTAGTTCTTCATCCCCTTCCCCGCGTAAATGAAATTTCAGTTGAGGTAGATGAGGATCCCAGAGCTGCTTATTTTCGGCAAGTCAAGTACGGTGTCTACGTCCGTATGGCCTTGATTCTAACCCTTCTGGAGCTAGCCCACTGATATATAGAAATGGAGGAAAATCATGTTAAATATTGGAAAGATTGAAGAAGGCTTTGTTTTGGATCATATCCCTGCCGGAAAAAGCCTGTCTATCTATCATCATCTGCAGTTAGACAAGCTGGACTGCACTGTTGCCATTATCAAAAATGCCAAAAGTAATAAAATGGGGAAAAAGGATCTGCTCAAGGTAGAATGTGATATTGAGAAAATGAACATGGATGTACTTGCCGTAATTGACCATAATATTACCGTCAACGTCATTAAAAATGGAGAAATCGTTGAGAAAAAGGGATTGGTTCTTCCTAAGGAAATCAAAAATGTAATGCGGTGTAAAAATCCCCGCTGTATTACCTCAATTGAACAGGAGCTTCCCCATATTTTTACTCTGTCAGATGAAAGGAAGGAAATCTATCGTTGTAAATACTGTGAGGAGAAATTTGATAACCACTCCTTAATTATCTAAAGCCCAAAAGACTGCAAAGCATTTTTTCATGCTTTTGCAGTCTTTTTCTAAAGATTCAACAGGCCGCCTGCCACTACCCCTATCAGATAGAGCAGCCCAATGATTTTCAAACTCTCTTTTTTGCTTTCATTTACCCGAAGCAGCACCATAATCCCTACACCGGCACCTACAACAAGGCCTGACATCATGGTACCAAAACCAATGGTGCCTGCAAGATACATCTCCGTAATCACGATGGATGCAGCACAGTTGGGAATCAGCCCCAAGGCTCCTGCCAGAATTGGTCCAATTACCGGCTGGCTCAATACTTCCCAGAAAAGATTATCCTCTCCTAATACTTCAAGTCCCAGGTTTAAGACTGCCGTAATCAAAAGAATAAACAAAAAAATATTAATAGTATGACGGAGTGCCGATTTGACTATTCCCCCCTCACAGCCACAGTGCTCATGCTCACATATACTATGAATCTTGAGCTTCTCCTCCTGCTTTCCTCCTCTGCGAAGCACCAGATCTATTAGAAATCCGGCTGCAATACCTATCCCGGCTTTCAGTAAAAGTATATTAATTATGGTTATAGGCTTTACTGCATTGGACAGCATAATGGGCAACATCTCGTCTGAAGTGGAGAGGTAAACTGCCAGCAGAGTACCTACTGTAATCATTCTTCCTGCATAAAGGCTGGAGGCTGCAGCAGACATACCGCATTGGGGAATCATTCCAGCCAATCCGCCCACCAAAGGGCCTATTGGCCCCGATTTTTTCAATACTCTTTCCACTCCGTTACCGGTTTTATGCTCTACATATTCCATCACCAGATAGGTAAGGAATAAAAACGGCAACAGACCTATATTATCCATAATGGAATGTTCAACTATATGCTCAACGATTTCCAATCGGCCTCCTCCTTACTATCCTTCTCACCATCATTTCCGTCAATCCCTTTTTTTGTATTCTCCTACAGCCTCTTTAAGCTCTTCCAATGCCTCCTTAAATTTCTCTGAACGGAGGGTAGGATTTCCTCTCAAAATAGCTCTGAACTGAAAATTCCTCTGATGAGACAAGGTAAATCTCTTTTCTTCCTGCAAATGAAATTTTTCTTTAATTTCCTGCAGTTCATCCCGCCATTCTTCCGACAATTCGCCCAAAGAAAGCTTTTCCTTAAGACGTGTAAATCTGTCTTCCATATATTCGGTCAGCTCACCCATATGTATCTCTACATAATCGGTAAGTCCACCTACCCTGGCCTTCATCTGCGCTGCCAGCTCTTCTCTCTTGCTCTCCCTGTCTGCTTTTCGTTCTTCCTTTGCCTGCTCCGACAAAGCAATCAATACATCCAAACGCTTCTGTAAATGCTGCATTTCTTTTTTAGCTTCTTCCATACGAATAAGTACATCTCGCAGATCCATAGCCGCCTTAAAGGACAGGGTGAAATCTGCAACAATACCTATACTCAGCACCATGGTAATCATGGTCAGTATTCCCTCCGGAATAGCCAGCACAAAGTTCTCTATTGGCTGATGGATAACTCTGGTCATCAGGATGGTAAGTCCTCCCCAGGCCAGTGACGATCCCAGACAGATATGTCCCTGAAAATTAAAGGGCTGATCGGAATAATCCCAGTAACGTACACGAAACAGAGCTTCCATCACTACTCCTGTTACATATTCCAAAACGGTGGAACCTATACAGCCGGCAATATAGGTCAAAAAAAGGGTGTCCCAAAAGGGTGCCGAAACAATCAGCATCATCAATGCTCCTGTTCCATATAAGGGCAGAAAGGGACCTCTCATAAAGCCTCGATTTACCGGTTTTCTTTCCTTTATGCTTACATACGATGATTCAAAGCACCAGCCAAAAAAGCAATAAAAGTAAAAGAAAAACAGCCATTGTATCCAAGTATAACTTATATTCATCATTGGTACACTCCTACTTTTACCGCAAGCCTTCCTTTCTTCGTTTCATGTAACACCCCTTCAAATTGAAATTTTCCGTAGCCACGCACGCTGATGATGTCTCCCTCCTTCAGCGAATAGCCTTTATTTTCCCCTAATCTGCCATTAATATATATCTTTTTTGCCTGAAATAACTCCAGGCTCTCATTTCTGGAAAGATGATATAGTTTTGCGATTACTCCATCTATCCTGACAGAGGCAGCCAATATTGTTTCTTCTTTTTTCTTACACTGCAAAAGCTCCTTTGGTGTGTCTGTGAGATAAGCCTTTATCGGGTTTCTTCCCGCCTGATGCAGTTCTTCCTGTAAAAATGGGGCAATTCGTTTAAGGCAAAACAGATAGGCGGTTTTTCCCGATACAAAAATATCCCCCAGATTTTCTCTCTCAATCCCCAGATTCATCAATGCTCCCAGATAATCTCTGTGGGTCAGCTCTTTGGAAAATTTCTCTGCCAAAGGCTCTATTTTCAGACAGACAATGGGAAAAGGCTCCTCATAGCCCAGATCTTCCGGTTTGCCAAAACGTAGTACCTTTCGGTCACAGTCTTTAGTTCCGCCAAAGAAGGTCATGCCCGCATAGGTTAATTGATTTGCCATACGCAGACACAGATCAATCTGGGAAAGGGTAAGAAACTCTGTAAAGGTGTAGCAGTTCTGTCCGTAGGAGCGCTCTGCTAACTCTGCTATTCTGTTTTGGAAAATAATTTCTTCCTTATCCATCTTAATCCCCATGTATAACGCAAGTCTTACTTGGTCTATGGCTGCCTTTGCCATCAGGTAAAGCTGATAATCGGATTTTCAGGCTCCTTTGCCTCCTCCACTCTTACAGCGTGAAGCACCGGCCCTTCCCCTTCATAATCCGGCCAGTATTCTCTGGCTACCTTGGCAGTCACCCTTACCCAGCTCTTTTCCTTTAATTCCTTCGTTCCTTCATATTCACAGGCAAAGCCTAAAAATGCCATATCTTCCGCACAGCAGGTCATGGCCAGCCTGCCGGGAACAAAATAGTCTTTCGGAAAAGCCTTGGGCTTCAACACCTGAGCCAGAAAACTGATGGTTTTTCCCTCATACCTCTCCAAATGATCCAGGCTGTCCAGATACCAAATACCAAATCCCATATCATCTAATTCAATCACAGACTGGTGGATATCATAGGGCAGCTCTTCTTCCATCAATTCATTCATTTCTCCATTAGCATCCTCAAACACAATCTCTGCCCTGGGGTTAACTGCCTTCACATTTCGCTTATAGCTGCTAAGTTCCTTTATCCCATCACAACGATTAAAAATAATCAGTTCTGAGTTACGAACCATCTCCGCTACCATGGATTTCATATTCGTATAATACATAGGAAAGCTTCTGGCATCAATGTTGGTAATCTGCTGTTCCACACTCCAATGCTCCGGAAGTACCATATCA
>JBJELR010000295.1:0-8503 GCA_051879255.1 Lachnospiraceae bacterium
ACAAAAATTAGAATAAAAGTCAAAAAATTGGAGGTAGAGTATGAAAAAGAAAAAAGTACTTATCGCCATACCGGTGGTTTTGGCAGTAGCCATCATCGTGTATGCGGCCATCATGCTGAGTGGACGCGCAATTACCGCTGATAATCTGGATGACCAGTTTGTACAGGTTATCGAAAATAACGGTTGTTTGCAGTGTCATGCAGCAGAACCCAAGCCTTTCTGGTATCAGAAGTTACCTTTGCTGTCAGGACTCTTTGAAAAGGATATGACCAATGGTTTCCGTTCTGTAGACCTGGAATATGTAGTTGAACAGGTTAAGAATGGCGGCGAAATTACCCTGGCAGACGTTGCAAAGCTGGAACAGACTACGTTGAACAATGATATGCCTGTTATTCAGTATGCTGCAGTTCACTGGGGATCTAATCTGAACGCAAAAGAGCAGCAGATTATTCTGGATTGGGTATCCGGAAAGAGAGCAGAATATGTTAAAGGTATTGCGGGAGAAATCGGTTATGAGATGGATGAGGCAACTCTTGCCAAGGCCATTAGTGAACCTATTCAGGTTGTTCCTGCTGCATCTGATTATGATATCGATGCCGCAAAGGCTGAGCTGGGTCTGGCTCTGTACCATGACACCAGATTATCTGCAGATTTGACCGTTTCCTGTGCAACCTGTCATCCATTGAATAATGCAGGTCAGGATGGTTCACAATTCTCAAAAGGTATCGCAAGCCAGGTGGGTGGAATCAATGCACCTACTGTTTACAACGCAGTATTTAATATTCAGCAGTTCTGGAACGGTCGTGCAGCTACATTGGCAGATCAGGCAGGAGGACCTCCGTTGAATCCTGTTGAGATGGGTCATGAAAGCTTTGACGATATTGCAGCTTTGCTGGAAGCAGACGAAGAAATGGTAGCAGCTTTTGAAAAGGTATATGGAAACCAGGGAATCAATCAGGAAACCATTACCGGAGCCATTCAGGAATTTGAACGTCTGCTGACCACTCCTAACAGCCGCTTCGACCAGTATCTGTTAGGTGATGAGGGTGCAATGACCGCTGAAGAAATTGAAGGTTATGAACTCTTTAAAAAGAACTATTGTGCAACCTGCCATGTTGGTGCAAGTATGGGTGGACAGAGCTTCGAAAAACTGGGTACAGTAGTAGATGCTGCTGTTTATTATGAAGAACGAGGCACCGAAATCAGCGGAGATGATCAGGGTCTTTACGGCTTCACCGGAAACGAAGCAGATATGTACAAGTTCAAGGTTCCTAATCTGCGTAACGTAGAGCTTACCGGTCCTTGGATGCATGACGGAACTCATATGACACTGGAAGCAGCAGTTAGAACGATGTTCCGTTTCAATACGGCTAATCCTAATCCTAGTGATGATACCGTTAACAAGATCGTTGCTTTCCTGAAGACGACTACTGGTGAGAACGAGTATATGGATTATAAGAACGTTCCCAGTAATAAATTAGGACAGTAAAGCATAATTAATAATTTAATAAGTGAAATCTAAAGTCCCGCCCGCTGGTTTCAGCGGGCGGGAAATTGGAGCAAAATGAATGAAAAATAATAAGATTTATCAATTTCTGACCTCAATCCGATTGGCAATTACCTTGCTTGTTGGTATTGCAGTATTGTGCGTCTTATGCACACTGATTCCTCAAAATCAGGCTGAAAGTGTTTATATTCAGCAATATGGGGAGGTGGGAGCAGGTATCATTAAGCTGCTGGGAGTTAATCATGTACTAAGTTCTTTTTGGATGTATTTATTCGGCATTTTTTTTGCCATCAACCTGAGTCTATGCACATGGAAACGTTTTCGCTGGGCCATAGCGATGTCAAAAAAGAAATTTAGGATAGATGCCTGGGGTTCTCCCTTACTCCATGTGGGACTGTGTGTGATTCTCATAGGAGCAGCTTTTAGCTTAAGCCTGGGCCGCCAGATTTATTATGAAATTCCTGTGGGGGAATCAGCTAAGGTTTCAGGAGCATCCGGAATTTTCCAATTGCAGGTGGAGGATTTTACAGTAGAGTATTATGAGGATGAAATCACACCCAGGCAATACCGAAGCAGGATAATGGTTCAAAAAGAGGGGGAAACAGGGCTCCCGCTGGAGGTAGAAGTGAATGCACCGGCTAAGTATGACGGGGTAAGTATTCTGCAGCAAGCCTACGGCTGGGAAACAACAATTACGCTAAGTACTAATCAGGCCAGCCGACAGCTACAGATTAAGGATGATGAGTGGATTACCCTTTTTGGAGAGGGTGAGGATGCCGTTTCTCTGGGTATCGCCTTTTATCCTGATTACGCTGAAGTTGACGGTATGGCACAATTATTAAGTAACAAAGATAATAATCCACATGTTTTATGGGTAGTAGCAAAGGGCGGCATACCGGTGGCTTCCGATGTACTGGCTTTAGGAGAATCAGATACCATCTTTGAAACGCTGGGGATTACCTTTGACAGCTACGACTACTATACAGGGTTGCAGATTAAATACGATCCGGGAATTCCGATCATATTTGCCGGATTCTTTCTGGTCTGTGCAGGTCTTCTGCTGAGATATGTCTTTGTTAAAAAAGGGGAGTAAGAAAAGGAGAATACATATGGTAACATTAACGGAGAACCTGGATTATCTGGTGTTCCTACTTACGATTATGGCGGCTGCCTGCATAGCTTTATATGTCTGGTTGAAAGTAAAATGGCTGCCCAAAGCAGGATTGGTTCTGAATGCTGTTGCTGCTGTGGTTATGCTGATTGCCGTAATCATGCGAATGAAGGAAACCGGAAGTTTGCCGGTCAACAGTGTATATGAGTTTATCCTGTTTTTCAGCCTGGTGATGCTGGCCTTTACTTTGTTCTGGCTAATCAAGGTCAAGATATACGGGGTAGCGGCCTTTGCTTTGATTGTTACAAGCATTTTGCTGGGTATTAGTTTTGGTCTGTCTGACAGTCCAACCCCTTTGATGCCGGCATTGCAGAGTAACTGGAGAGTGGCACATGTGTTTACGGCAATCATCTCCTATACCGCTTTTGCCATAGCTTTTGGATTGGGAGTCAGCTACTTGTTTACAATTCCTGCAAAAACACCTGAGGGTGGTTTACCGGAGGAAAGGGTAAAAAGAGGAGAGCTGCTTGAAAAGCTGATGTATAATTCCGTTGTGGCAGGCTTCGTATTCCTTACCCTTTTGATTGTTACCGGATCAATTTGGGCAGAGGACGCATGGGGAGCATGGTGGAGCTGGGATCCCAAAGAGACCTGGGCTCTGATTACCTGGATTATCTATGCAGTATATTTACATTTACATCCGAAGCCACAATGGCGTGGCCGAAAAGGCTGTTATCTATGCGTTATTGGCTTTGCCTGTGTGATTTTCACGCTGCTTGGCGTGTCTTACTTCTTTGGTGGTCTGCATAGCTATGGGGTGTAGAAACTTGATAGACTTTGTTAATAAATTTTAGAATGTTTGATGGAGGGTATATTCCATGAGTGAAGAAAAATTTGACGTCATCGTCGTAGGTGCTGGTCTTGCAGGAAATACTGCGGCCTATCTTATGGCAAAAGCCGGTCTTGAGGTACTGGTTATTGAACGTGGTGAAACCATTGGCTGTAAAAATGTTACCGGTGGAAGAATGTATAGCCACAGCATTGAAAAAATCTTTCCGGATTTTGCAAAGGAAGCACCGGTAGAGCGTAAGATTACAAAAGAACGCATTTCCTTTGTAACGGGAGACAGTGCAACTACTATTGAGTATGCAGCTGATAAATTGGGAGAACAGGGAAAAGCTACATATTCCATTTGTCGCGGACACTTTGATCCCTGGCTTGCAGGAAAGGCAGAGGAGGCCGGTGCAATGTATGTTACCGGTATCCGAGTGGATGAGGTTCTGCTCAGAGATGGTAAGGTATGTGGTGTTATTGCCGGTGGCGAGGAAATGGAAGCAGACATGGTACTCCTTGCCGATGGTGTTAATTCACTGCTGGCACAGCAGCTTGGAATGAAGAAGGAATTGGATCCTTCACAGGTTGCAGTTGGTGTTAAAGAAATTATCAGACTTGGTGAAGAAAAGATTAATGACCGTTTTGGTGCAGCTTCAAATGAGGAAGGTACTGCATGGCTTTTTGCAGGAGACGTCTGTGGCGGTAATGTAGGCGGCGGCTTTATTTATACGAATAAAGACAGTCTGTCCGTAGGTATCGTAACAACTATTTCTGAGATTGGACGTATAGATTTAGCACCTCGTGATATGCTGGAGAGATTGAAAGCACATCCTACGGTTGCACCTTTGCTTAAAGGTGGAGAAACGATTGAATATGCGGCTCATCTGGTTACTGAAGGCGGCTATGATATGATTCCTACACTGTACAGGGACAATGTATTGGTTGCCGGAGATGCAGCAGCATTGGTTATGAACCTTGGATTTACTATTCGCGGTATGGATTTGGTTATTGAATCCGGTCGTCTGGCAGCGGAAACCATTATTGCAGCAAAGCAAAAAGGTGACTATAGTGCAGCTACTTTATCACAGTATAAAACTGCATTAGATAATAGCTTCGTAATGAAGGATATGCAGCATTTCCGCAAGATGCCGAAGTTTATTGAAAATCATCGTATCCATGGCCAGTATCCTCAGATGATTGATGAGATTATGTCTGAACTCTTTATTATGTATGGCCAGGAGCCTGTGAAGTTTAAGAAGAAGGCTATGAAGTCGGTGAAGAAGGTTGGAATGATGAATCTGTTAAAAGATGGAATGAATGGAATGGGGGCGATGTAATATGGCAATGTCAATAGATGATAAATTAGGATTGAACCGCTTTCATGCGGACAAAAACTATCCTCATATTACGGTTAATCAGAGCTTTACAGATGTAAAAGAAATTGAGCGTGTTGTTATGGCCTGTCCGGCAAAGCTTTACAGCTATAATGACGGAAAGATCGGATTTAACCATGAAGGTTGTCTTGAGTGTGGAACCTGTCGTGTACTCAGTGGCGGTAAGGTGGTTGAAAGCTGGAATCATCCTCAAGGAGGAATGGGAGTAGAATTCCGCCATGGATAAATCAGTATGAATAAAGAAAGCGAATGGTAGGGAGGGCATATCACCCTCCCCATACTGATGAATTTTTTAGATAAAATTTACCTATGACATCAGGAGATGATTTTATGTTTTCAAATGCGTTGCCGGGCTTGAAGAATGAGCTGAATCAGGTTTCCCAGGAGATGGATGCACTGCTTCCAGCAGATTGGAATAAAGGAGAGGTGGGTTCTATTATTCAGGCCGTTCTGGCAGGGCGTGGAAAGGGTTATCGTCCCAGCCTGTTACTATTGATGGGGCGGTTGGGCCCCGGTTATCCTGAATGTAAACAACGCTTGTATCGCCTTGGCGCACTGGTGGAATTTGTTCACATGGCATCACTCATTCATGATGATATCATTGATGATTCTGCCTTGCGTCGTGGAAACCCTACTATACAGGCCCGATTTGGTAAGGATATGGCTGTGTATGCAGGAGACATGATTCTGGGACAGGTTATGGATATACTATTACGAGAGAATCTAAGAGAGTCCGGTATTCTCATTGCTAAAACAGTCAAGGATATGTGTCAGGGCGAGATTGGGCAGGCCGCATGCCGGTATCGTACGGATATCACAGATAGGGAATATTATGAAAATATATATGGTAAAACGGCCTCCATGTTCGTAAGTGTTTGTAAAATTGGTGGAATAGAGAGTGGCTGCAGTGAGGAAACGATTCAGTGTTTGGGAGAGATAGGTTTACATTTAGGTTATTTGTTTCAAATCAGAGATGATTTACTGGATTTCTCCAGCAGTAAAATAGAAGATGGAAAACTTGCAAGAATGGATTTTCAGGAAGGAATTTTTACGCTTCCCGTTCTTCATACCTTTTCTAATTCTGATTGCAGAGGAGGGCTTGAGGAACTTGTGAAGCTGGCGAAAGAAGGCAGAATGTCAGCAGTACAGTTTGCAGAGCTGGATCGTCTTATTTTGACAGCAGGGGGCTTTGACTATGCAGTTTCTATTGCTGAAAAGCATCGAAGTACAATAGAGGAAAAGCTGTCAGAGCTTTCTGCTTGTAAAACGGTTGATGTGATTCGCTATCTGGTATCTTTGCTGGAGCTTCCTAAGTTGTAGGCGGGAATTTGTAAGTCTTTAGGAAAAGAAAGAAGTTATTATTTTGCATGAACTTTGTAGATTCAAGGTTCTGGGAGGAAATCTATGAATTGGAATGGTATTATAACCGGAGTGGGCTGTTTTTTGATTATTGGAATTTTTCATCCTATTGTAATTAAGGGTGAATATTATTTTTCGAAAAAAATCTGGCCTATATTTCTTGTTTTAGGATTGGTATTTTTGGGAATTTCTCTGCTGGTAGCAAACCCTTTGGGAGCATCACTTCTAGGTGTACTGGGATGCTCCTGTCTATGGAGTATAGGAGAGTTGAAGGAGCAGGAAGATCGAGTAAAAAAGGGCTGGTTTCCTCGCAATGAAAAACGCAAGGATTATCCTTTTTAGTTTAGTAATAATGGAATAGGATTAAAAAAGATTTCTTCTGCACTGGTCAGAAGAAATCTTTTTTTTACATTTTTACTATTACTGAATGATTATTTAACACCCATCCATGAGGAGATAACCATCTTCTGAACTTCGCTGGTACCTTCATAGATTTCAGTAATCTTAGCGTCACGCATGAAGCGTTCGAAAGGATATTCACGAGTATATCCGTATCCACCAACTAACTGCAGACAACGACGGGTAACATCACTGGCTACTTCAGAAGCCTTTAATTTACCCATAGCTGCAAGATGGCTGTAAGGCTCATGATCCTGCTTAGCCTGAGCTGCACGATAGATTAACAGACGAGCTGCATCAACTTCGGTCTGCATAGCAGCTAACTCAAACTGAGTGTTCTGGAACTGGCTGATACGTTTGCCGAACTGAGTACGCTCTGTAACATATTTAACGCATTCATCAATAGCGCCCTGTGCAATACCAAGTGCCTGAGCACCTATACCAATACGACCACCATCAAGGGTAGTCATTGCAATTTTAAAGCCTTTGTTCAATTCGCCCAGCAAGTTCTCCTTAGGTACAATACAATCTTCCATAACTAATTCACAGGTGGAAGAACCGCGAATACCCATTTTCTTCTCATGTGCACCTACGCTGAAGCCAGGGAAATTTCTCTCAACAATAAATGCAGAGATACCTTTGGTTCCCAAGGACTTGTCGGTCATAGCAAAGATTACGAATACGTTAGAAAAGCCTGCGTTGGTAATGAAAATTTTGGAACCGTTAAGTACCCAGTGATCCCCTTTGTCTACAGCTACTGTCTTCTGTCCAGCAGCGTCAGTACCTGCACCGGGTTCAGTCAGACCAAAAGAACCTAACCACTCACCGCTTGCCAGCTTAGTCAAATATTTCTTTTTCTGTTCTTCTGTACCATATTCAGCAATAGGCCAGGTACAAAGAGAAGAATGAGCGGATACCAGTACGGAAGTAGTAGCACAGTATTTAGCTAATTCTTCACAAACTGCAATGTAGGTCAGATAAGACATACCTGCTCCGTTGTACTCTTCGGGATAAATAATCCCCATCATCCCCATATCAGCAAGTGCATGCCAGGTTTCCTCAGGGAAACGTTCATTTTCATCAACTTCAGCAGCTTTGGGAGCTACTTCGTTAATGGCAAAGTCTTTGAGCATGTCAATTACGGACTGCTCGTCTTCGTTGAATTTGAAATTCATACCTTTCTCCTTTTCTTTGTAAAATATTTTATTTGCTATCTCCCGATTGCTTTATAATCGGGAGATAATACCATAAGAAATAAAAAGATTAGCTACGAGCTTTTTTGATTTCTTCAAGTAATACGGGAAGAACATCAAAAAGGTTACCAACAACACCGTAATCTGCTCTATCGAAAATAGGGGCTTCAGGATCCTTATTTACAGCAACAACACAGTCTGCACCGCTGATACCTGCAAGATGCTGAATAGCACCGGAAATACCACAAGCTATGTACAGTTTAGGTGCAACGGTCTTACCGGTCTGTCCAACCTGATGAGCATGAGGCATCCAACCTGCATCAACAGCAGCGCGGGAAGCACCGATAGTAGCTCCAAGTTCATCAGCAAGAGCACGAAGAGTATCAAAGCCTTCTGCACTTCCTACACCACGACCACCGGAAACGATGATTTCTGCACCTTCAAGGTCAACCTTGTTTTCACCCATTTCATTGATAACCTCAAGAACCTGGGTACGAATCTGATCAGCAGATACATGAATATCTTCACGAATTACCTCAGCACTTCCGCCAACAGGATTCTTTTTGAACACGCCGGGACGAATAGTACCGATTTCAGGATGATGGTCAGGACAGATAATTGTAGCCATCAGATTATCGCCGAATGCAGGACGGGTCCAGAGAATAATATCCTTCTCATCACTATAGTCAAGTGAAGTACAGTCAGC
>JBJELR010000296.1:0-1550 GCA_051879255.1 Lachnospiraceae bacterium
CGGAGACGGGGAAAATGATATGGATATGCTGCGATTTGCAGGGATAGGCGTGGCCATGGGAAATGCAGCGCCCCAGGTAAAAGAGGCAGCGGATTATATTACCGCACACATTGATGAAGACGGCTTGGAAAAAGCACTAAGACATTATGGCTTATTGAAGTAAAAGGCTTTAATCAGCAAAAATGCTGCCATCTTGTGGGAGAATGGCAGCATTTTTTATTAAGCAAGGCCTACAGCATATTCGTAATCAGCCATAAAAATCTGAATCCCATCAAGAGCCAGCTCCCGGGGATCAAGAGGAATAATTCCATCCCTTACCTTTCCATAGGAAATGGGCATATACTGATGCAGCATATTCATGGGAATCCGATATTCTCTCAAATTTTCAAACAGCTTATTCATAGAAGCCACAACCTCGGGAAGACCAATATAGTACCGGGCCCGGTCGGAGAAGCTGTATTTTCTGGCCAGAGCCAGTTGTTTATCATCTCCATGATAATGCTTCTGCCAGTTGCCCGGATTTTCCAGCATTACCTTCTCCAGAGTTTCCATGAAATGAGCCTGTCTATCCTCCGGTACCAATTCCTTTTCCATCAGACTTAAGGCAAAGAGTGCCTCCCTTAGTCCGTAAGTGAGGGCCGGTCCCACTTTAAGGATGGCAATACCGTCCTGAACCATTTGCTTTAGGCACTCAGGACTCTGATAATCACTGGAATGGCCTTCGAAGCAGACCTGAGGATACTCCTTTAAGGCAGAGCATAAATCTACGGCAGCATCATGATCATATAAAAATACCTGCTCGTCACCAAATTCCACACCGGGCTGTACCACAACGGCAATAACATCGTTCATTCCTTCGGCAATCCCTTCCCTGGCAAAAACACGCTGATAGGTAGCCACCGTATCCTTGAAGGCATCAGGGCTGGTAACCGCAAGAGAGTCTTCCTCCTCTTGGGCACCTCCGGGAATAGGAACCTCGCTTCCGATAATGAAAACAGGGCGAATGGCCTCCGGCTTTTCGGCCTTTAATTCTTCATATCCCTTCATGGCCGCTTTGTACAAAAGGGCACCTCTGCGGGCAATGGTTTCGGTAGAAAGCAGACCCTCAGGGTCATCTGCCACCTTCATGCTGGTGTCCAGATGAATTTTGGTAAAACCGGCCCTGGCATATTGATAGACCAGTTCTATGGAGTTCTCCATGGCTTCTTTTTCCGGCAGATTTTGCCAGGTGAGGGGACCCAGATGGTCACCGGCCAGAATAATCCTATTTTCGGGCAAATCCATTTTTTTTGCCATTTCAAGAACCATGTTGTAGAAATCCTTTGGAACCATACCGGTGTAACCGCCAAACTGATTCACCTGGTTGGCAGTGGCCTCAATTAAAGTAGGAGTATTCAGAGCTTTAGCACGTCTTAATTCCTGCTCCAATACCAGTTCATTTGCACTGCAATAGGAAGGGATACCGCAAATTTCCCCCTTCTTTCTTCTTTCCATCATTTGCTGAAGTGGATGCTTCATGTGTTCCTCCATTCTGCTGCCAGGCAGCAATA
>JBJELR010000297.1:0-8444 GCA_051879255.1 Lachnospiraceae bacterium
GTTTAGACAGTAAGGCTTAGAAGATGTATTCGGTTTTGAGGGTACTTACCCTTAAGGAAAAGCATAATCCTCGATAGCTCAGCGGTAGAGCATTCGGCTGTTAACCGAAGGGTCGTAGGTTCGAACCCTACTCGGGGAGGTTAAAAAGTCTTTAGCAGTAAAGTCTTTTTAAGAAAAACAATTCTTGTTTATAGAACGTTTAACGGGAAAAGAGAAAAGGCTCCATGGTCAAGCGGTTAAGACATCGCCCTTTCACGGCGGTAACACGGGTTCGATTCCCGTTGGAGTCATATGGCGCAGTAGCCAAGTGGTAAGGCAATGGTCTGCAACACCAGTATCCACCGGTTCAAATCCGGTCTGCGCCTCTCAAAGGGTTTTGAAAATTTATTTTTCAAAACCCTTTATTTTTTTATTTTTTATATCACATATTTTGAATAAGTCTTATTTTTTCTCATCGCAGTAGTAGCAAAGGTCAATATTGTATAGGTTAATCTCAATATCCTGTATGGAAAATGTTTTAGACAAACCATAGAATAATATTTACAAATGTTCTATGCATGGGGGATTAATGTGAAAAAGAAAAAGTATTTTTTAGTGGCTTCTTTTACTATTGTTTTGTTTATGATATCTGTTGTAATATTTACTACGTTCATTTCATTTCCGGCACTTTATGTTGAAAGTATAGCTATTTCTGAGGAGGAGGTTGATTTTTTTCTGTCCCAGGAAAAAAGTGCAACTTACGCACATTTTACCAATGAATATAACGCAGATACATCAATTCCCGTTTTTGCTGAAACTAAATTTGATTGAGTTACACCAAATGAATATGCCCGTAATCGTGCTCTACAGGAGATAATAAGCAGTAAAAATATTTTATTATTATCCAAGGAATATGAACTTACAAACAGTGTTACTTATTCTGCAATAAAAAAAGATTGGCAAAACTTTGTTGCTTCGCGGAAGGAATCCACAGCCAATAACGGTATTGTCTACGGGCCTGTAGAGATGACTTTTCCTGACTATTATGCCTATTATATCAGTAATTTAAGATTATCCCTATTTGAGCATTATAAAGAAGAAAATCCAATACAGGATTCAGAACTGAAAAATTTTTATGACAGCCATAGGGAATTTTTTCAGCAGGGTGATACCCTTTTACTTAAGGTGTACTCTATAGCAGGTGGGGATGACAAGAATGTTGAAGCAGGGTTAAAGCAGGCCAAAAAAGATATAGAAATCTATGGAGAAGTTCAGTTTCATACCAGGACCGGGCTTAAAGGTTATGAGGAAATTAAGCTTACATTGAGTGAAATGTCCAATAAAGGGGATTCACGCAGCAATAGTATCTATCTGGAGGCTATCAATGGTCTGTCTGAAGGGGAAGTATCAGAAGTTAATTATGATGGTTCCATAGGTTATTATATGGTTCAATATTTGGAGAGAAAGGAGGGAGAGACAATTCCTTATGATGAGGTAAAAAATCGCCTGACAGATATGATAATGACCCAGCGTTTCAATGCTTATCTGGATGGCAGAAAGGAGGAGCTTGCGGTAACCGTTGTAAATCGTGTTTACGATAACATCAAATTAAATTAGGGGGATAAGGATGTATAAGAAATTTGTTAATGCGTTATTAACAGCAGCTTTCGTTTGCAGCACAATTTTTCAAGCTGTACCCATTTATGCAAATGCCGAAGAATCCTCGTCTGTTGCGGGAACAACGTATTATGTAGATTCCCAAAATGGTAATGATTCCAACAGTGGTACAAATATCAATGCTCCATGGAAAAGTCTTAACAAGGTTACGAATACTACCTTCTCACCAGGTGACCGTATCCTGCTTAAATCCGGCAGTGTATGGAATGGAGAATGGTTATGGCCTAAGGGCTCCGGTGCAGAGGGAGCACCCATTATTATCGATAAGTATGGCGGTGATGCCAAGCCCATTATTAATGGTATGGGTATTGACAGGGGCTTTAACTATTCCGGAGCTGTTCATTTAAGAAATCAGGAATATTGGGAGATTCGTAATTTGGAAATTACAAATGACGATAATTTTGATGTGGATATTGATCTTTCCCGCCCTCAGGGTGATAATAGTTGGTCCAGTAAAGACAAAACACGTAATGGTATTCTCCTTATTGTTGACTGTGATCAACTGGCTGACGAGGACGATGGAATCATGGATCATATCTATATTGAAAATTGCTATGTGCATGATGTTGATGGTCCCAATGACTGGAATGACACCTTTACAGGAGGCATTATCTTCAATGTTATCGGAAGTTCTATTCGGCCTTCAAGCAGCTTTCGTGATATTCGTATTGCACACAATACCATCCGTAAAGTTGATCTTCTGGGTGTAACCGGGTATGTGGATTCAGTCCGGGGAAACGGTCAGGCTGCAATCGGACCTAATAATATGTGGATGCGGAATGTATATATTGGCCACAATTATTTTGAAGATATCGGACAAGGGGCCATTGATCTTTGCGATGCAATGGATGCTGTTGTAGAGTACAATGTAGTAGATGGATTTTTGAAGCGTTATCCTACTTTCCGCCCAACCGTTGCACTTTATCCATGGAAAAGTGAAAATACAGTTTTTCAGTTTAATGAGGTTTACAACGGACCATCTACTAATGCTGACGGAAGTCCTTATGATATGGATTCAGGATTGAAGAATGTTGTTTATCAGTTTAATTACTCACATAACAATCCCTGCGGCTGGATGCTGTATATGGGCAATAATGAAAATGATATCATCCGGTACAACATTAGTGATGATGGCGGTGACTATATCATAAAGTATTTTTTGACTGCCTGTAAGACACCTACCTATTTTTTGAATAACGTAATTATGTATGATGGTGCAAGGACGAAGTTCATGCATCGTGATCCCTTTAAGTCTCAAACCTATTTTTATAACAATGTATTCTATAATAAGAGTACTACAACCACCACGACATGGCATGACAATGCACAATACCTTGGTAATCTGGGAGCAGTTACCTTCAGTAACAACTGCTTTTATGAGGCCAGTGGAATCCATTCTGAGTACGAGCCCCATGATCCCCAAAAGATTACTGAAAATCCAAGAATGATTAATCCCGGACAAGAACCTCAGCGTAATGAGAAAGGAATACTTAGTGGTGCAACGATTTGGGATGGTTACAAACTCAATACCGATTCGCCTTTGATTGATGCCGGAATTTATGTTCCTCAAATGGGTACAACCGATTTCTTTGGTAATCAGCTCTATTATGGTGAAGCCCCCGACATTGGTGTCCATGAAGTATCTGAGGGAGAATACAACGCACCATTGGTAAACCTGGCAGCAACAGCTACGGCAACTGCCAATAATACACATACTTCATACGGTGCACAGAATGCCATTGATGGCAGTGATTCCACCCGATGGGCATCGGCCAATTCGAATCTTCCTATCTGGCTGGAAATCGATTTTGGTAAAGAAGTCAGCTTCAATCAGCTTATGGCAAAAGAAAACATCGTTGAGGATTGGGCATCCGCCCGCATTGCCAGGTTTGAATTACATAAGCTAAATGGCAGTGAATTTGAAAAGTTTTATGAAAGCAGTACAACCATTGGAGACAGTGCCACATTTACCTTTCCTGAGGTAAGAACAAATAAGCTGCGTTTTGTGATTACCGAGTTACGTGCTGATACTACGCCTCATAGCAGTGGTCAGACGGATTCCAGCATCAAAGAAATTGAAATTTACAAGAACGGGCAGGCAAAGGAAAATAGTAATCTGCTCCTGGATAAAGGAGTAACCTCAAGTAATAGTCATGGGAAATATCCAGTTACCAATATCAACGATGGTAATTATGATACCCGCTGGGCAGCAAATAATTCCCAGCTTCCGATTGAGGTGGAATTTGATTTTGGTACAGCGACAACCTTTAATACTGCTGTTATTACAGAAAATATCGTTTCAAATTGGGCAACTCCCCGTATTGAGAGCTTTGAAATTCAAGCAGAAAATGGTAATGGCTATCATACCATATTTTCCCATACAGGAGTAGTGGGAATGAACAAAGAGTTTACCTTTGAAGATACAACAGCACAAAAAATCAGGTTTGTCATCACAGCCCTGCGCCCGGATACTTCTCCTAACAGTATGGGTCAGACGGATCCAAGTATTGCAGAATTTGAACTCTATAGAAGATAAAAGACAAAAGCTCTGCTTAAGGATATGGCAGAGCTTTTGTGATTTAGTTGCTTAGCATCGTGGCGTTTTCCAAACGTATTACGAAATCACGAGGAGATACACCAAAGTACTCTTTAAATCGGCGTGTAAAGTAGAAAGGCTCCCCGATACCTACTGCAGCAGCAACCTCTTGAATATACAGGTTGGGATCATTGCGCAGCATTTCAGCGGCTTTTTCCATACGAATGGTATTGAGATAGTTAAATACGCTGTCGCCATATTCTTTTTTAAAAAGCCGACAAAGGTAACTTCGGTTCAGACTTGCAGCATCGGCAATCTGCTCCAGTGTGATGTGCTCCTTGTAGTGCATATTTACATATCGCATGACGACCTGCACTTCTCTCTTATACTGTTTAAATTCATTTTTGTTATCCTTTTGCAAAAGCAGAAGCCCTTCACAGAGTGTAGCTTCCAACTCTTTAAGATTATCGGCATGGAGAAGCTTCTGCTGGTAATCATGGATTTGGGGATGTAGATTTCTGACATCTGTGGAAAGGGCAACACCCTCAAAGATGTGTGCACAATTCATACGAATCAACAGGGGGTCAAGAGGCAGACCGGCCCAATCCTTCAATACCTTGCGCACCCATCGTAAGGCCTCCTCCTGTCTGCCGGAACTTATGAAATGCAGGATTGAGTCCACGATAGAGGGGATTGTATCACTGGAAACCTGACCGATAAAATGAATATCCTTGGTAAACAGAATGGAACAATCCACATCATAAAAAATCATACCTCGTGCATGGATGCACTCATGATATGCCCTACGACATTCTGTGAGCCCAACAATGGGTTCAGAGCAGCACAGAATGGGATGAACACCGAAATAGGTTGCAATCTGTCGGATGAAAGTCTTTGCTTTTTTGGGCACATCACATTCCAGTGTCTCGCTATTTGCCACACAATAAAGAATTTCATTATGATGGGTCATCATACTGACGGGTGCTGTGGTCAGAGAAAGGGTTTCTATCAGCAGCGTTTGGAGGTTAGAGGCAACTCTCTTTAGCTTTTCCCGCTTGATATCCTCATGAAAAAACAGGGTGAGGATGATAATTGGCCGGGAAAAGAGCAGACTATTGGTGGTTTCTTCCGAAAGCTCCTCCGGTGTAATTGTTCTATCCAGAAAGAAGTCACGAAGCTCATTCAGCAAAATTTTTCTGTTTTGTAATTCCAACTGCTGCTTTTGCCGTAGGGCTTCTTCCCGGTCCCGTTGACGATCCTGGATATTTATTGCGATTTTATCCAGATGCTCCAGTAATAAATCGGCAGAAATATTTGCCTTCAGCATATAGTCTACAGCTCCCGCAGTCAGTGCTTCACGAACTAATTCAAAATCAGAATAGTTGCTAAGAACCATTGTGGGGATATCCCAATGCTCCTGTTTAAGTGCCCGAATCAGGTCGATACCGTTCATAACAGACATTTTTAAGTCCGTTATAATAATATCTACGGGATGCGTCCTGATGTAGGCCAGAGCCTCCTCACCGTTGCTGGCTGTTTGACAAAGAGCATAAGGGGTTTTTGACCAGTCCGTCAACTGGCGAAAACTGATTTTAATTGCAGGTTCATCATCTACAAGCAGAATCTGTAAACTCATGTTGAGATATCCTCCTTATATAGCTTGCGTGGAATCATCACGTGACAAATCGTACCTTTACCCGGCTGACTTTCTACTCTCACTCCATAGAGTGAACCGTAATGCAGCTTTATGCGTTGATCCACATTCTTAACGCCTATACCTCCCAAACGGTTTTTGTTTTTATGCGTTATGGTATTGGGGTCAAAGCCGCAGCCATTATCCCGCAGAACAATCTCAATGGTATTGTTATCGGCAAAGCGGCTTTCTACGACAATAGTAATAGGATCATCTTCCTCTGAAGTACCATGGATAATGGCATTTTCAGCCAGGGGCTGCAAGGCAAAGCGCGGAATTTCGTAGGCCAGTGTTTCATCGTTCAACTGATAATCAACATTGAATATACCTGCATAACGAATGTTTTGTATCATAAAATAGTGCTTAAGATTTTCTATTTCCAGGGAAATCGGTATCAGCTCCTGCTTCTTGACCAGGGTATGCTGCAGTAAAACGGTAAGCGAGGCTATTCCCTGCTCCAGCACAGGAACATCATTCATTCGGGCAACAACACGCAGTGAATTCAGCGTGTTAAAAAGAAAGTGAGAGTTAATCTGATACTGTAAAACCTCCAACTCCAGATGACGTTTTTTCTCCTGATCCCGAATCCAATGGATACTGAAGATTCGAATTTCATGAATCATACGGTCGATTGTGCGGCTAAGAAAGCCCAACTCATCCGGGTGTGTATCTCCAATGGTAATGTTCAACCCTTCATCAGAGGTAACGCTGCAGGCAGTAATAATATGGTTAATGGGCTGCATAATACTGGTGTATACAAGAAATGTGATGTACAGACAAAGCAGAATCAGCAGTATGGTAATGATGACCAGTATCTGATTAATTCGGCTTGTTTCTTTTGAAAGATAACGGTATGGAAATGTAGCTACCAGATAGTTGTCGAAGTCAGCATTATAGTTGGAAATAACAACCTGCTTTTCTCCGTTTTTTGATGAGTAAAAGGTTTGCGAGAGGGTAGTTTTATTTTTTTGGATTTTGGTCAGCAGTTCATCTTCCGGTAAGGAGCCAAGCAGAGAGCGTTCCTGGGAAGAAATAATGTAGCCATCGCCCCGTATAAGCATGATGTTGGAATCATCCCCAAAGGATACATTGGTAAACAAAATATTACTGAAAAAATTCTCATCCAAATAAACCAGAATATAGCCGATATGCTCGCTGTGATTATGTATACTGTAAATCTTACGGCCGAGAACAATTTTGTCCCGGCTGCGATAGGTACGGATATATTGCAGGGAGTCATAGGGGGATGCTTCATCAATATCCTCCACAAGTAAGGCGAAACGTTCTGAATTTATGTCATCATAGCCCAAGTCATATACGATATTCCGATTACGATCCAGAATCCTCAGGTTTTTCATATAAATTGAGGGGAAAGGAACCCTGATTCGCAAATTGTTGATAGCCTGTACATCCTGTTCATTCAATACGAAGCTGCCATCCCCTGACTTAGAAAGAACCTGCTGGCAATCCTCATCAATCGAGATGGTGTCAATATACTTGCGAAAAACGTTCAGTTCTGTAATGAAGTTTTGGTTTAACAGATACATAGCCTGCTCGTTAGAACGTCCCAGCTTATCATTGATGGACTGGGTATACACATTGTAGGCATAAATTCCGATACAGGTTACCGGTACAAGAGAAACAAATAGAAAAATACACAAAAGTCTGTTGCGAATTTTTACCTTTCGAAAAAGTTCAATCAGTTTTGTATTTAGTATCATTCCTGACGGTTTCAAGCAATCCTCTTTTCCCAAATCAGATGACAAGTGTTACCTATTTCTGCTTCTATACTAACCACAACGATGGAAAAAGTCAATATCGTATAGCTTTGTGCAAATTGTGTATATTCAATCTACGGTTACAAATCAGTATAATGAAAAAACACATAGGGAATAGATTTTCAGACGAAACAAAAAAAGGAGGAAATGACATGAAAAAAGCAATCAGTACCTTGCTTGCGGCTGGTATGTGCCTTGCAGCACTGGCCGGATGTGGTGAGCCCGCAAGCTCAGACTCAGCCTTAAGTACCGGTACGGCAACCGAAAACACTGGTGCTGCAGAAGGCTCTGCTGCATCGGAGGCTGCCACTGCAGCAGACCGATTCGAAAACAAGAAACTGAACATTGCGGTATTCGAGGGTGGCTACGGTCCCGATTATTGGAACGAGATCGTTGATAAGTTTGAAGCTGCTTACCCCGGCGTCCAGGTGGAGATGCAAATCAGTCCGTCAATTGGTGATGTTATCCGGCCCCAGATTGTTGCCGGTAATGTTCCTGACTTCATCGTCATGAACGATAATGACTCTACCGGACTGATCGCTTCTATGATTAAGGAAAAGGGACTGATGGATTTGACCGATGTTTTTGAGGGACCGGGTCTTGATGATGACACCCTGCTGAAGGATCAGGTCAACGAAGGTATTTTGGAAACTGCAAAGTGCCAGCCCTACGGAGATGGAAAGATTTACCTTGCTCCATTTAACAGCAGTCCCATGGGATTGGTTTATAACAAGACACTGTTTGAGGAAATGGGTTATGAATTGCCTACCACATGGGATGA
>JBJELR010000298.1:0-8337 GCA_051879255.1 Lachnospiraceae bacterium
TGCATACATTCTGATCTCCATTCCATAGGCCGTAAGCTGAGGCATGGTATAAACGCAGAAGATAAATACCCCGGCAGTGAACAGACCAAACTGCTTACGAAGTTTTACGGCTGCCAGTCCCCACAGCCCTGCCATAGGTAAAAGAGAGGCCAGCTTAGCCAGGATAACCATACTTTCCTTCGTCAGCGGCCCTGCCAGCAGGCTCCCCACTTGAACGAAAAATTTCAGATACCAGTAATAAAACGGGGGATGGACATCATTTGCGGTAAAATGGGCAATTTCCCTATATGAACCGGAAAGCATTTTAACGGAAAAGACCTCATCGTACCAAATATCCGCAGAAAAGCAAAGGCTGGCCATTTCCCCAATAAGGAAAAGACCCGCCGTCAAAAACAAAAGACCAAAAATATCCTTTATTTGCTTTCTCTCCATTCTTGCCTTTATTTTTTCCTTCCAAAACAGCTTATTATGCTGTCCTTCACTCCTCATTGCCTCTTTGCACCCTTCGGATGTTTTTTTCTGCCTTAGGCCGAGGAATCATAATCTGATGTCCACAGCCTTGACATTTTAACCTGAAATCTGCACCAATCCTCAGCACCTGCCATTCTTTACTCCCGCAAGGGTGCTGCTTCTTCATGGTGATGATATCGCCTACCTGAATATCCATTACCGCTTCTCTCCTAACCCTGTGCCTTCACTTCTATTCTTTCCACCATGAACAGGCTTTTCCTGGTCTTTTACATCCGGGCAAAAATCTCTCCGATGCTCCCTGTTACCACCAAATCCGCCATGGCATCCTTAGGTGTAGGGGTTTTATTGACCAGAATCAGCTTATTTCCCCGATAGTAATCAATCAATCCTGCTGCCGGATATACGGCCAGAGAGGTGCCCCCTACAATTAATACATCGGCATTGCTGATACACCTAATAGCCTCCTGTAAAACCCCGCTGTTCAATCCTTCTTCATACAATACCACATCCGGCTTAATGCTGCCACCACATTCACAGGTGGGAACCCCGGTGGAATTCAGAATATACTCAGCATCATAAAATTTATGGCAGCGCTCACAATAGTTTCTCAACACAGAGCCATGCAGTTCCAATACCTTTTTGCTGCCTGCTGCCTGGTGAAGTCCATCGATGTTCTGTGTAATCACCGCCTTCAGCTTCCCCTCCTGCTCCCACTGAGCCAGCTTAAGATGAGCTGCATTGGGCTTTGCCCACAGACAAAGCATCTTATCCCGGTAAAAACGATAGAATTCCTCCGTATTTTTGCGATAAAAGGTGTGGCTTAAGATGGTTTCCGGAGGATAATCATATTTCTGATTATATAAGCCGTCTACACTCCGAAAATCGGGAATACCGCTTTCCGTAGAAACCCCTGCCCCGCCAAAGAAAACCAGATTATCGGTTTGGTCAATCAGTTCCTTCATCTGCTCAATACTGTTCATGTATACCCTCCTTATTTTCTTATCCTTCTGTGATTATCCTATTGCTGTTGAACATCATTATAGCTCTATGCACTAAGATGCTCAATTAAAATTTTCAATCCAATCACCACCAGAATGATTCCACCGGTAAATTCTGCCTTTTTCTTGTATTTACTTCCAAAAATATTGCCGATATATACTCCCGCCACCGCAATAATAAAGGTAAGCACCCCAATAATAGAAATAGCTTCAATAATCGGGTAATTGAGAAATGCAAAGGTAATCCCCACTGCCAGAGCATCGATACTGGTAGCAACAGCCAGGATCAGAAGTTCCTTTAAGTCAAGCCTGGTTCCTTCTACCGGGCAAAGCTCCTCTTCCTCCTCCTTTTCTTTGCCTAATGCTTCTTTGATCATTTTCCCACCGATAAAGCCCAGAAGAATAAAGGCGATCCAGTGATCAATGCTGACGATATATTGTTCAAACTGCTTCCCCAGGCCCCAGCCAATAAGAGGCATTAATGCCTGAAATCCTCCAAAAAACAGGCCAATAGTCAGAACCTGCTTCTTCTCCACCTTTTTCATACAAAGTCCCTTACAGATTGCTACTGCAAAGGCATCCATTGCAAGTCCTACACCAATTAGTGCCAATTCAATTATTGTTCCCATAGCTTCCTCCGTTCGTCACCTACATACCTTTTTAGCCCAATCGGCACTTTTAGAAAAAATAAAAAGACTCCCTGTGTGCCGAAGCAAAACACTTTTGCCTCTCCAACACACATGAGTCTCATTCATTAAGATTTGCCAGGTTCATCAAAGCTATCGAATCACCAGAATGTTGACAAATCACGCCTTGCGCAAACTACTCCCTCATTGCCGATATTGCTGTTTACACAACTATATACCTATTGAAAATATTTGTCAACAAAAACCGACTGGTCTTGCTAAATGACATATTCCACCGTTGTCTCCTGCGTCAGCTTCGTTTCTTCGTTAAACAAAAGAACAGCCTCTCTGGTTTCTTTGGGTCCAAAGGAGTAGATTTCCAAGGTCTCCCGTTCAAAATGGCTTATGGGTACAATACGATTATATTCCTTAGGACGATCTGTTACCATTTCGATGTTTTCTCCGGGAAATGGATCACTCCGGTAATAGGGATCAAACAGATAGACCCTCTCCCCCTTAAGTCCGGTCAGCAGTACATAATGCCAGCCATCCAGATCCACCCTCACTACGACTACCCCACCTCTGCACAAAGCATCACGCAGTCTGCCGTTCTGATTGAAATTTACTGCCTCCCCTGATAAAAACAGGCTGGATACAGGCAAGTGCCCTGCTGCCCTGAACCCGTTTAACCAGTTACTTAAAAACATCATGGCCATGCAGGAGGTCCCACGCTTTCCCGAAGCCCCATCCGGACCATAGCAATCAAGACAGTAAAGCATAATATTACGAATAAGCTCAGGGGAAAGTTCCTCTCTTTTAAACAGATAGCTCATGGCATTTAACATGGAGGTGGGGCCGCAATCGTATTCGGATAATTGGTAGTGTAATGGGTTTTTCATCTTCTGTCCCCTTTTCTCTATTCTGACTTTGCTAAAGCAGCACCTTCCTTTAGCCACCACAAAGCGTATTCTGCATATATCCCCGTTCCCAATAGGAGGGCCTCCTCATCCAGATCAAAATTGCCGTTGTGTAAGCTGTTTAGGCTGTTTTCCACCTTGGGATTAGCCGTTCCCAGATAGGCATAGCAGCCTGGTACTACCCGCTGAAACTCAGCAAAATTATCTCCCCCAAGGGAAATCGGACGATCCGTAATTACCTGAACCTTTTCCCCTATTCCTTCTGCCACAGCCTTCACTTCAGCACTGACCTGAGAATCATTAATCAATGCCGGGGTAATTCCTGTCCAGATCACCCGAGCCGATGCTCCGCTTAACCGGGCCGTTTTTTCTGCTGCTTCATCAATCCATTGTCGCACCTGCATACGCATTTCCTCCGAAATGGTGCGAGTAGTCCCTTCCATGCTGGCCAGGCCGGGTACTGCATTATAGGTGGTTCCTGCACTGAATTTTCCTACACCGATAATCACCGGCTCCACCGGAGAGGTCCGCCTGGATACAAGTCCCTGAAGCGCAATCACGATCTGGCTGGCTGCATATAGGGCATCCGCCCCTAACTGGGGAGTCGAGACATGGGTGGCTTTTCCCTCTACCTCAATACAGAAATGATCCACTGCTGCATTATTTAATCCCGGTGTTACCCCTATGGTTCCCATAGGTAAATCCGGTGCAAGATGAAGACCAAAGACCCGGTCTACCCCTTCCATTATTCCGGCATCAATAAAATCACAGGCTCCTTTTCCAATTTCCTCTGCCGGCTGAAAAATAAATCGTACTTCTCCTCCAAAGCTGTGACGGCAGTCTGCCAGTACCTTAGCTGCACCTAAAAGACAGGCAGTGTGGGCATCATGGCCGCAGGCATGCATTACCCCCTTCGTCAAGGAGCAATAGTCCGCCTGATTTGTTTCCAGAAGCGGCAGGGCATCAATATCGGCCCGCAGAGCCACCACTCCCTTTCCTTCACCGCTGCCCTTTAGAATACCCAAGACCCCGGTTTCACCGATACGGCTATGGGAAATACCGAATTTTTCCAGCTCTTCTTCTATTACCTTTGCTGTCCGTACTTCTTTAAGTGACAGTTCGGGATGCTGGTGAAAATCCCTGCGCATCCTGATCAAATATTCCTTCTCAGCCTGAACCTGCTTATTTAACTTGCCCATGTCTACCTCCAAATTGGGATTTTTCTATCCGTAAAGTCTCTTCTTTCGCTTACTTCCTATCATAGCCTGTTGTCCTCTGACCGTCAATCCCGGTTCTTAATTGCCGGATTATCCAATAGCTTTCCATCCACATCAAATCGTGAGCCATGACAGGGGCAGTCCCAGCTTCTTTCCTCCGGATTCCACTCCAGCTCACAACCCAGGTGTGGACATCTGACCGAAATAGAATGAAGCTCCCCCTTTTCATCCCGATAACAGCCATATCGCTTTCCTTCAATCATTACGATTCTGCCCTGTCCTGTGGGTAAGGAGCTTACCTCCCCCTTTGGCCGGTGCAAGCCCCCTTTAATCAGCCCCTTTATACTGATTCCCATATCCAAAAGAAAGCTTTTCCCTCCTGCCCTGAAGTGACAACGTTGGGGCGAAAATACCTTTGCATAGGGATTTTCCTTCCCACACAGGGCATCACGAAGAATTTTGGCGGCAACCATGGAGGAAGTCATCCCCCATTTCTGAAATCCTGTTGCCACATAAAGTCCGGGTGTAAAAACAGAATATTTTCCGATGAAGGGAATACCATCATGGGGCATACAATCCTGAGCAGACCATCGGGCTTCTATTTTCCCTTCGGGGAAATATTTTGCCGCTGCCTGCTCCAAAAATGCATACTCACCTCCCTCTTTATTTTCTCCTGTACGATGGGCACCGCCTCCCAACAGTAAATATTCACCTGCCTGGCGCAAAGACAGACCCTTTTTATTTAATCCCAAGTACATTCCCTCTATTCTTTTACAGCCGGACAGGGCCAACACATGGCTTCTTTCCTGGTGCTGGCGCAGAAAATAAAAACCCGGCAGGTTCCGAAAAGGGTAATGAGCCGCTACCACAATTTTATCTGCCTTCATCACCCTGTCCTGTGTTATGATCCTATTTCCTCTTATTCGGATTACTCTGGTATTTTCCCAAATTTCCAACTGCTTTGCAAGAAACTGAACAAATTTCAAAGGGGAGAACCGAGCCTGTGCTTCAAAGCAAACCGCTGCCTCCACCGGAAAGGGTAACTCTGTCCTGGTGGTAAAAAAAGCCGGTATTCCCAATTCCTTCGCTGCTTTAGCCTCTTTTCTTAACACTGCTTCTGCCTCGGTGGGAGTATTCTGCCCGGAGGGCGCAATTTGAGAGGAAACTGCCTCATCCTTATCCACATACAGATAGGCAGGCCCTCTGGTAAATTCACAATCAATCTTTTTTTCTCTAATCAGACGTTCATATTCATCGATGGCCTCCTGGTTTGCCCGGGCGTACAGCTCTGCTCTTTCTTTTCCTACAGTTTCTATCAATTTAGCATATTTTAATCCATGCTGACTGGTAATTTTGGCGGTTGTCTTTTCTGTTTGTCCGGAAGCAATTTTGTCTGCCTCCAACACTAAAACCTGTTTTCCTGCCTGCTGCAGGTAATAGGCAATCAATAGTCCGGCTAAGCCGGCTCCCACCACAACAATTTCCCGGTGGATTTCCATACTTTCTTCTCTTTGTTTTTCAATGCTTACAGGATTCCCTGCTTTCTCTCTTGAGTCTTTCTCCTGTTTTCTCCATAATGATTCCATCTAAGGCCCTCTTTTCTTTTTCCTTAGTATGTGCATTTTGGAGTAAAATACCAAAAGTGGTCTCAAACCCACTTGAAAAATAAACTAAAAATAGAATTCCTCTGTCCTTCTTAAATAACGTTCAATTAGGGATATGTGCATAGAAATCTCCTGCACAAAAATTTTAACGAAAAAGTGAAGCTTTCGATTGCGGGAAACCCCGCATTATTAAGATTTGCTTTAAATGAATTATTTTCAATCTGTTAATCTGCTGAGGGTGCTGTCTTGTTCTGAGAAATAGCTTCTGCAAACTGCTCCAGTGACTTTGCCTTGGCTGCCGCCTTGAGCATTGACTTTAATAGCGCCATATCAGTTTCTTCTCTGATGGTCTGCTCCAGTTTCTCAGGTATTGGCCCTAAATCCTCCAGTAAATCCAGAATATCTTCTACCCTGCCTTCTGCCTTACCCTTACGATATTCATCTCTCAACATCAGCTGTAGTGACATATACCTACTCCCCATTTCCCGACTTTGTTTTACTTCCCTGATGCTTCTTTGCAACTGCTTGATGTAGTCATCCTGATACTCTCTGGTCTCACTGGCCTCATTCTCTCTAATGAAGTTGAGAAAATTCACTAATTCTTTCGAAACCTCCATATCATTCTTCCCTTTGGTACTTAAGAAAATGCTTCTACTTCCATCCATCAGCCGCAGATTCTTATTCTCTAAGCACAGACTCTGGAAGGTATAGCAATATTTCTTCTCTCCAAAGGGGTCAAAATCACAGATAAAAATTACATAACTGTTGGGAAGACACTCATAATCCTCTCCACTGCCTAAAAGCTCCATGTCAATCTGACTGTGGTAATATCGACTTCTTTTAGAAAGCGTATCTTTGGCCACCTGCATCTCTATATTGTAGCAGGTACTCTGTTCATCCCTGGCATAAACATCCATACGAATGCCTTTATATTGAGGGTTATAGATGATACTCCTTTCATAAAGAATATCAATTCGTTCAATCTTGATGCCAAGAAGCATTTCCAGAAAGTGTTTACAATTATCTCCTTGCTGCATAACTGCAGCAAAGAGAAAGCTATCACGAATAGTTAACTCGCTTAATTTTCTAGTGGTATTCATCAATCTCCTCCTTGAGCAGAGGAATTCTATGCTTAATATAACATATAAATACTGTAGTGTCTATCTTTTTTTATTTCCGGTCCACACTATATTTAATATTCTTGGGATTCCACCAGCAAAAAGACGCAGATTTTCCAGATGTTCCTTTTTCATGGCCAGCAGTGTAATCTGCTGCAGGATGAAAAATTTTTGAATCCTAACCAATAAGGAGCCTGTAAAATCCAATAAAATGGTATCCTACAGGCTCCCTATGTATTCTTATATCCGTTTTTCAGTTATTTATCATCTCTCTATCTGAATTTAACTGCTGTTCCATAGGCAATGACTTCCGCTGCTCCCTGCATTACTGCTGCCGATGCATAACGGATATTGACAACTGCGTCTGCTCCCAGAGCCTCTGCTTCTTCCACCATTCGTTTGGTGGCTAACGCCCTTGCCTCATTCATCATCTCTGTGTAGGCCTTTAATTCTCCGCCTACCAGTGTCTTAAAGCCCTGGGTAATGTCCTTCCCAATGTTTTTGCTCTGGATGGTACTTCCCCGCACCATTCCTAACATCTCCAGTTCCTTACCGGTGATATAATCAGTATTGACTAAGATCATCTTCCTCACCACTCCTTATCTCTTTGATTCTGCTTATTAAAACACTGATCATTACACCTGACAGAAGAAGTGCCACAAGTGCTATCAGTGCAGTTGCTACGGAGAAGGTTTCAGGATAGATTAAAAACGAAATTCCTGAAATTAAAAAATAGGATACAAAAATGATAGTGATAATGATAGGTGCAATCATCTTCCTACTATGCTTCATAACCTCTCCTTTTCATAAGTAAGATATTAATTAGAAAATAGTATATTTACAGTGATTATTATACCCTATTGAAAGTTCGATGTCACCTTTTTTATAAAAATTGAAATAAGGAATTTCTTTTTTATTTTCCACTTTTTTCAGCATCTGCTTTCGTATAGTGTATAGTTCCTTTGGGATGATTAGGCGGTGCATAAATAGAAGATAATTTTAAGTTATTTGTCCCCATATTAATGATATTATGCCAGGTTTCGGAGGGAATAAAAATACCATCTCCTTTACTAAGATTTTGACAAAAATTTAGCTGATGCTTATTTCTTCCCATTTTAACTACTGCACAGCCTTGTTCTACTCTAATAAACTGGTCTGTATCTGCGTGCATTTCCAAGCCAATTTCTTCTCCTTGAGGAATGCACATAAGAGTCATCTGCAGGTGACACCCCGTCCAGATCGCAGTGCGGAAATTTTGGTTCTGCACTGTGACCCATTCCACATTTACTACATACGGATTTGTACCATGATCTATCTCTCCTGCCCAACAATTACAATTCATAAATACTCCAGCTTTATTTTTTCTAATAGTGTATGCCTGTTGGT
>JBJELR010000299.1:0-8333 GCA_051879255.1 Lachnospiraceae bacterium
TAAAATCCTGCGGGACTTATACTCCCGTACCGGTTCGATTCCGGTCTGCGGCATGATTAAAATACTCCAAATTTCCTGTAAACACAGGGGATTGGAGTGTTTTTTTATTCTAAAATTTGTGCTTGAATATAAATAAAATCGTTAAATATATCAGGCCACCGCAGTGCTTTTAATTCACCTATACGTAGTATTTCACAAGCAAGAACTATTGAATATTGTGCTTAATTTTTGGTCGCTCTAGAACACTAAAACCCTCTTAAACTCTATGTTTGCAGGGTTTTTTCACTATTTGTTGAAAAATACTCTAAACTATCTGCAGAAGGTTTGGATTTTTGCAGTCAATTGTGCTAGAATCTACTAAGTGAGAGTAAACTGGCAATAAGGTCAGGTGAGGTAGGTAGGGTGAAAAATTAAAATTTTTCACTTTCTTATTTGAGCAGTAGAACGGGCAGGCCTGTTCTATGTATGGGGATTATGATGAAAAGAAAAGTTGTAGTTTTAGGCGGAGGAACCGGTTCCTCCACATTACTTCGAGGATTAAAGGAATTTCCAGTGGATTTGACTGCTATTGTATCGGTTTGTGATGATGGTAGCAGTACGGGAGTTTTACGGGAGGAGTTCAATATCCCTGCGGTGGGGGATATACGGAGGGTTTTGGTGGCTCTATCGGAAACGGAACCCTTAGTCATGGAGCTGTTTAATTACCGCTTTCGCACCACAAGCGATTTAGACGGACATACGGTAGGGAATCTTTTGCTGACAGCCTCCTCTGAGATTACGGGTAATCTCTCTGATGGTATCGAAGCCTTGAGTAAGGTATTTAATCTGAAGGGGAAGGTGGTGCCTCTGACGGAAGATAACGTAGTCCTCATGGGAGAGATGGAGGATGGAAGTATTGTGGAAGGAGAGCATCATATTACCCAAAACAGGAATAAAATAAAACGGGTTTTTTATAAGGAGGAGCCAATCCCCACCAAAGAGGCGGTGAAGGCTTTGGAAGAAGCAGATCTGATTATACTTAGCATGGGAAGCCTTTTCACCAGTATAATTCCCAATCTGATTTGTGAGGAAATACTGAATGCTATAGACCGAAGCAGAGGAAAGCTGATGTACGTCTGCAATATGGTGACACAGCCCGGGGAAACTGAAAATTATAAGGTGTCTGACCATATTAAATTATTAAATCAGCATTTGAGAAAACGAAAAATAGATGTGGTCATTGCCAATGAAGGAAGGATTGACGAAACAATGGCCAAACGATATGAGTCCTTGGAGCAGAAGGATCCTGTGGAACTGGATAAAGAAGAAACGGAAGGATTAGTGGAGAAAGTCATTTATGATGACTATGTGATGGTGAAAAATAATCTGCTGCGCCATAATGTGATGAAGCTAAGTATGCATATTTTTGGCTATTTGCTGGAAGAACACTCAGGGAGTAGTGGCAGAATAAATTAGGGGAGAGGTGACGAAGGGATTTGAAAAAACGATTTGGCAGTAACTTATCGACAACACAAAAGATTATGCTGAGTTTTTTTCTGTCCATATTGGCAGGAAGTGTTTTACTTGCATTACCGATCAGTTCGGCCAGCGGTAAGGCGGTGCCCTATCTGGATGCTCTGTTTACGGCCACCACCTCTATCTGTGTGACAGGCCTGGTGACCCTCCCTACGGTTTCTACCTGGAGCCTTTTTGGACAGATTATTATTTTACTTTTGATTCAAACCGGAGGCCTGGGAGTGATCACCATTATGTCCGGCTTGATGATAAGCCTGCATCGCAGAATAGGCATAGGAGAAAGAATTCTTATTCAGGATGCCTTCAATCTGAATACCCTGTCAGGACTGGTAAAATTTATAAAAAAAGTGATTGCAGGTACACTGGTGGTAGAAGGAGTAGGGGCGATTCTGTACATGCTTGTTTTCGTGCCGGAATACGGGCCGAAGGGAATCTGGATATCCATATTCAATTCCGTATCTGCCTTTTGCAATGCGGGAATCGATATTCTTTCGGAAAACAGCTTGTGTGAGTATACATTAAATCCGATGGTCAATCTGGTGACCGACGTACTGATTATTCTTGGTGGCATTGGCTATATTGTTTGGTGGGATGTACTGCGGGTATTGAAAAATGCGAGAGGCTACCGATTCAAATGCTTTAAAAATTTGTCTCTCCACAGTAAAATCGCTATCTGGGCAACGCTGCTTTTGATTGGGGCAGGAGCCATAGCTATTTTTATCTTTGAGTACAATAACCCTTTGACCATGAAGGACTATTCGCTCTGGGAAAAAGTGGAAGCCTCCATCTTTCAGTCTGTGACCACCAGAACTGCCGGCTTTGCCACCATACCCCAGCAGAATCTGACCAATGCAGCGGCCATCGTTTCCATGATGCTGATGTTTATCGGGGGCTCTCCGGTGGGTACTGCGGGAGGAGTGAAGACGGTTACTATTGCGGTATTGCTTGCTTCTGCATTTGCCACCATTAAAAATAAGGACGCAGTGGTACTTTTTGATCGGACCATTTCCAGGGGAGCCATCAGTAAAGCAGTTGCAGTGGTAAGTATGTCCTTTATTATTCTGTTTGCTTCTACGGTATTGCTGTCGGCAGTGACAGAGGCTAATGCATTGGATATTGCCTATGAAACGATTAGTGCCACAGCAACGGTAGGATTGACCAGGAATCTTACTCCTTTATTAAATTCATGGGGAAAGCTGATTATTATTGTTACCATGTACCTTGGAAGAATCGGGCCCATTTCCCTGGCCATTGCATTCAGTACAAGAAAAGAAAGTGAAAACAGTATCAAGAGCCCTACGGAAAAAATCAGTGTAGGATGAGGAAAGGAAAAGGAAGATGAGTATCAAGCAGACGTATGCAGTATTTGGACTTGGAAGATATGGTTGGGCAGTGGCAAAGGAATTAGTAAAAAATGGAGCGGAGGTTTTGGCTATTGATGCAGATGAGGATATTGTCAATGCCGCAATTAACGAGATTCCCTATTGTAAATGTGCAGATATTACGGAAGCTGAGGTGATTAAGCAGCTTGGTATTGCCAATATTGATGTGGTGATTATTGCCATGGCAAATAATCTGGAGGCAAGTGTAATGGCGATCATGTTGTGCAAGGAGATTGGGGTCAAAACGGTGATTGCAAAATGTTCCAACGAGATGGATTGTAAAATCATGAGCAAGGTGGGGGCCGATCGCGTGGTATTCCCGGAAAGTGAATCCGGCAGCAGACTGGCAAAGAATCTTTTAAGCTCCGGCTTCGTAGACCTTATCGAACTTTCCAAGGATGTTTCCATGATTGAATTGGAGGTAAAAGAGGATTGGGTGGGAAAATCCCTTCTTCAATTGGATCTAAGAAGAAAATACGCAGTGAATATTGTGGCTATTTTACAGGATGAAAAGGTTTGTATCAGTATCGATCCCGAAAAGCCGCTGGAAAAAACCATGAAGCTGATTGCCATAGGAAATGTTTCGAAATTGAATAAGCTGAAATAGACTTCTGCAAAACTATGTGATGACATCACAGAAATTCCACCCGGGTCGAATATAATTACCTCATTGATTGACGGAGGTGGATAATGAACAAGGTAAAAAAAAGAAAGGCATTTGTTGAGCAAAAGGACTGTGTGGCCTGTGGATGCTGCGTTAAGGTATGTCCGGTGACAGCCATACAAATCCCAAAAGGAATTTATGCACAGGTAAACAAGGATAAATGTGTAGGCTGCGGAAAATGTGCCAAAGAATGTCCGGCAACAGTCATTACGATTCAGGAGGTGAGCGCATGAAAAAAAGCTGGTACGACTACCTTTGGATTGTATCATTAACCTATCTGCTTTTGGGATTTTTTAATATTTTATTTGCCTGGCTGGGGTTATTTTGCTTTTTTATTCCCCTGATTATTTCCATTGTGAAAGGAAATAAAAGCTATTGCAATCGCTATTGTGGCAGGGGACAATTATTTGGACTTCTGGGCGGACGGTTTGGCTTATCCAGGAGGAAGGATATTCCGGGTTGGATGAAGAAAAAATGGTTTAGATATGGATTTTTAGTTTTCTTTCTGACCATGTTTTTTCAGATGCTTCTGGTGACCTACCTTGTATTCTCCAAGGCCCAGGATTTGCGCCAGGTAGTAACCTTGCTTTGGACCTTTAAATTGCCCTGGGATTGGGCATATGGGCAGATAACTGTTGCGCCTTGGGCAGCACAATTTGCCTTTGGATTTTATAGTGTTATGCTGACCTCCACCGTACTGGGATTTCTTACTATGGTTTTGTATAAGCCCCGTTCCTGGTGCGTGTATTGTCCTATGGGAACGATGACACAGTTGATTTGCAAGGCGAAAGCGGGAAAGGGAGAGAATTAGAATATATGCACATAAAGAAAGCCCGATGAGGGCTTTTTTTTACGTATCTCGCAGCTTTTGTAAAGCGTCTGGCTTAAGAATTTCGATATTCCCTCGGGAAAGCCTTACCATTCCTTCACTTTGAAAATAACTTAGCATTCGTGTCACCACTTCCCGGGCATTTCCCAAATGATTACCAATTTTCTCATGAGTAAGCCGCAGCTTACAGGAACCTTCAATATTGCTTTCCTCCAGTAAGAAAGCAGCCAGTCTCTTATTGAAGCTTCTCCACATAATTTGTTCCATCAGCCACATGACCTCTGAAAAGCGGCTGGCCATGATTTCGTTGGTATAATTGGCAAGAGGTATAGATTCTGTCATCAGTCCTTTGTAGACGTCAGCAGGAATAATCCAAAAGGAGGAATCCTTTTCGGCCTCAATGGTAATCTCAAATTGAATGTTTTGCATCATATAGGAGGCTGAAAACAGGCAGATATCCCGTTCAAAGAGCCGGTATATAGAGACCTCCCGACCTTCCGCAGAAAGGATGTAGGCCCGTAGCTGGCCGGAATTAATTAAGAGAAGTCCGGTACAGTCGCTCAAGCCGTTATGAATGAGGGTATTCTTTTTCACCCTGCGGTAGATGGCAGAGCCTTCAATACTATTCTGTTGCAGGGAGGTTAGTTGATTCCACATAGGAAAAAAATCTGAACAATTCATCGATTAAAGTATGAAATCCTTTACTTACTATCTTTGTCTTACATTATAGGGAAAGATTTGGCAGGTGTCTATGAGATCAGTAAATTTCTTTTCTTGTATTGCTTAAGTTTTTATTGACTGGAGAAAAAGATTGACAACGCAGAATCCATAAGTTAGAATATGTAGCAGGCTACAGAAAGGTATACCGAAATGAAAAAGGATGATGTGGGATATCTGATAAAACTGATTAGTGATAAGATGAGAGCGCAGGGAGATTCAGACTTAAGAGAGTATGATCTGACCTTTTCCCAGGTGCGGATTTTGGGCTACCTCCATCGTTATGGTCCGGAAGCCACACAGAAGGAGCTGGAAACCTGGCTGGATGTGGCTCATCCAACTGTAGTAGGGCTGGTATCCCGATTGGAGAAAAATGGATTTGTGGAATGCTGCATGGACTCCAAGGACAGACGCAACAAAATGGTTCGTCTTACGCCAAAGGCCCATGAGATTAAGGAGAAGGTGGATCAGAAAAGAAAGCAGAATGAAGAACAACTGTCTGCAGGCTTTACCGAACAGGAACGGCAACAACTGATTCACCTGCTCAAGAGAGTATACCTGAATATTGAATAGAAGTATGCCGTATGGTACGGCTTACTTTTTTTGACAAAATGTAGCAAGCTACAAAAAATAAAGACAAATAATGGAGGAGAGTATGATAAAAACCTTAGCAAAAAGTGTACGAGAGTATAAAAAAGACTCGATAAAAACTCCGGTTTACGTTACTGCCGAGGTAGTGCTGGAATGTCTGTTGCCTCTGATTATGGCAAGCTTAATCGATGAAATGGGAAATGGAATGTGGCCCATCGTAAAATATGGCACTATTTTGTTGGTGTTAGCCGGCTTTTCTTTGTTTTTTGGCATGCAGGCAGGAAAAACGGCAGCCACAGCCTCCTGCGGTTTTGCCAAAAACCTGCGTCAGGATATGTTTTTTCATATCCAGGATTTTGCCTTTGGGGATATTGATTATTTTTCCTCATCCTCGCTGGTTACCCGAATGACTACAGACGTAACCAATGTGCAGAATGCCTATCAGATGCTGATCCGTATTGCAGTCAGGACGCCCTTTATGATTATATTTTCCGTAATCATGAGCTTTCGGATTCATGCCAAAATGTCACTGATTTTTTTAGGTATCCTTCCGGTTTTGGGGGTGGCATTGTTTGCGATTATTTTTAAGGTCTTTCCCATTTTTAAGCGAATCTTCAAGAAATATGATGCCTTGAATAATTCCGTACAGGAAAATGTAGCCGGAATACGGGTGGTCAAATCCTTCGTCAGGGAGGAATACGAGAAGCAAAAATTTGAAAAAGCTTCCGAGGAGGTACGGCAGGACTTTACTCGTGTGGAAAAGATTCTGGCCCTAAATCACCCCATTATGATGTTCTGCATCTACACAGCCATGCTGCTGGTAAGCTTTTTGGGGGCAAGGCTGATTATCCAAACCGGAGGAACTGAGCTGACTACAGGACAGCTATCCTCCCTGATCAGCTATGGCGTACAGATTCTTTCTTCCATGATGATGCTCTCCATGGTTTTTGTCATGGTATCTATGGCATCAGAAGGCTGTAACCGTATTGTAGAGGTGATGAAGCATGAAAGTATATTGACCTCCCCTGAGAATGGGGAAAAAGAGGTGAAGGATGGCAGTATCGTTTTTGATGCAGTAACCTTTCAGTATACTACTGATTGTGAAAAACCAGCCTTAGTGGATATTAATCTTAAGATTGCCTCTGGTCAGACCATAGGTATTCTGGGGGGAACGGGCTCCTCTAAAACTTCTCTGATTCAGTTGATTTCCCGCCTCTATGATGTTACCGAAGGAAGGGTTCTTGTAGGAGGAAGGGATGTCAGAGAATATGATTTGGAGGCTCTTAGAAGCCAGGTGGCCGTAGTTTTACAAAAAAATGTACTTTTTTCCGGAACCATCAAGGAGAATCTGCGTTGGGGAAATCAGAAGGCCTCTGATGAGGAGCTGGTTCGTGTTTGTAAGCTGGCTCAGGCAGACGAATTTATTGCCCAGTTCCCTAAGGGGTATGATACCTATATTGAGCAGGGAGGAACCAACGTTTCCGGGGGACAGAAGCAGAGACTGTGTATTGCCAGAGCTTTGCTGAAAAAGCCAAAGATCCTGATTCTGGATGACTCCACATCGGCAGTGGATACCAAAACGGATGCACTGATTCGTCTGGCTTTTCGTGAGGAAATCCCGGACACCACTAAAATCATCATTGCACAGAGAGTATCCTCCATAGAAGATGCGGATCGAATTCTGGTAATGGAGGATGGCCGTATTGTTCAGTCAGGTACGCATGAAGAATTGCTGGCCATGGAAGGAATTTACCGGCAGGTATATGATTCCCAGACGAGAGCGAAGAACGCATAAGGAGGTTTCTATGGAAGGACAAAAAAGAAATAAACAATCGATTCAGCCGGGAACCTTTAAACGGCTTTTGGGATTTATTCTGGAGCATTATAAGGCCCGTATGGTGGTAGTGGTAATCTGTATTATTTCCAGTGCAGTGGCCTCTACGGCAGCTACAGTATTTATGCAGCGGCTCATTGATGAATGCATTACACCGGGAATCAGCTTGGGGATGAATGCAGTATGGGAGCAGCTGGTATCTATTTTGACTGCTATGGCGATTTTTTATCTGTTTGGTGTTGCTGCTTCCTTTACCTATACCCGCTTAATGGCAACGGTGACCCAGGGGACACTGAAAAATTTAAGAAATGGGATGTTTAATCGGATGGAAACCCTGCCCATAAGGTACTTTGATACCCATGCCCATGGGGATATTATGAGCAGCTATACCAACGATACCGATGCCATCCGTCAGATGATTGGGCAGAGCATGCCTATGTTGATTCAGTCCGGATTGTCGATGCTTTCCATGTTTATCATGATGCTTTACTATAGTGTATGGCTGACCATAACGGTATGGATTTTTGTAGGCTTAATGGTCACGATTACGAAGAAATTTGCAGGTGCCAGTGCCCATTTTATGATGGAGCAGCAAAAATCCCTTGCCCATGAGGAGGGATTTATTGAGGAAATCATGGAGGGGCAGAAGGTCGTTAAAGTATTTTGTCATGAGGAAGAAAGCAAGGCTGAATTTGTGAAGCTGAATGAGCAGCTTTTTGCTGATGGCGAAAAGGCCCACCAGGCGGGTAACGTGCTGATGCCTATTTTGCACAATGTAGGAAATCTAATGTATGTACTTTT
>JBJELR010000300.1:0-8318 GCA_051879255.1 Lachnospiraceae bacterium
TGGGGAGGCCAGCGGGGACAACCGTAAGCCTGAGATGCTTCGCAGTAAATACGCTTTACCCGGCAGAGTCACCTTTGTGGAATTGATTTTTTCCTGTAAGGGAAAGGAATATAAGGTCAGACGAAGTCCCAGATATCAGCGTCCCAAAGAGAGAGGAGAGGGAATGACCATGCAGAATGAAAGTGGGGAGCTTCTCTTACCGGAAGGCGGGCTGATCACAAAAACCACCGAGGTGACCAGGAAAATTACGGAAATTGTTGGTGTGGACAGGCAGCAGTTTACCCGGATTGCCATGCTGGCACAGGGAGATTTCCAAAAGCTTCTGCTGGCTTCTACAGAGGAAAGAATGAAAATTTTCCGCCAACTGTTCAATACCGAAAAGTATGAGCTTTTACAGAATGAGATTGGTAAAGACTTTCGAAGGCTCGACAGTGAATGTGAGGATTTGCGAAAAAGCATTGTGCAATATCTTGCAGGAAGTGACTGTCGTGAGGGGCATGATCGGTATGAACAGTGGAAGAAAGCAGTGGAAGGAAAGCTGCTTTTGGAAGATGTACTGGAATTATTGGAGGCACTTAAGCAGGAAGACGAGAAAGAGGTTTCTTTGCTAAACACCAGGATACAGGAGGTGGACAGCAGGCTTCAGACACTGGCGGCAAAAATCAGTGAAGCAATGCGGTACCGTCGGCTATTGAAGGAGTTGGAGGAAAAACGCCTTAGACAGATCCAGGACAAGGAAAAGCTCAAGGAGGCAGAGGAGAGGTGTAAACAGGTAAGAGAGCAGGGCTTCAGACTGGAACAGCTGCCTGACGAAATTGCCTGCATCCGGGAGCAGTTAGCCCGATTGGAGGAAATGCAAAAGGAAAAAAATCAGCTGCTGCAGCTTCGCCAAGTCTATCAGCAGGCAGTGGAGACCTATCAGAGGGAAGAAGGAAGAAGGCAGGTGCTTCGCCAGGAATATGGGGAAATGGAACAAGCCTTTTGGGAGCATCAGGCAGGAATGCTTTCGGAAACGTTGATTGAAGGGAAACCCTGTCCTGTGTGTGGCTCTCTGGTACATCCTAATCCGGCTAAAGTTCCCCCTAAAGCGCCCACAAGGGAGCAATGGCAGCAGGCAAAAAAAAGGCTGGAAAAGCAGGAACAGGAACTGCTTAAGCTGAATAAAGAGGCCGCCGGATTAAAGGGGCAGGTGGAAGAAAAGGAAGGTTCCCTGAAAGAGCGTATAGGCAAGGACCTAAAGGTACCGGACGGTCAAAGTCTGAGACAGCAGCTTGATGACCTGCAAAAGGAAAAAGAGAGACTTCTCAGGCAGAAGGAAGAAGCGGAAAAAATGAGAAACGGCCTGCAGCAGGAGCTTGCTATGCTGGAGGGAGAAATTAAGACAAGAGAAGGAGAGCTTGCAGGAGTAAAGGAAAGTAATCCGGAAGAACTCATCCTTGAACAGAATGCCTTAAACAGCCAAAAAAAGGAAATGAGCAAAAGCGGTGAGATAATCAGGCACCGGTTGGAAAAAAATCGCTTTGCATGGGAACAGATTCGCCTTAAAGCAGCTCTTTTGGAAGAAAAGGAAAGAGATTATGGATGGATGAAGGCGCTTCATGATACGGCCAATGGCAGGCAGAATGAAAAAGGCAAGATTATGTTGGAGACTTATGTGCAAATGGCCTACTTTGAACGGATACTCAGGCAGGCGAATCTTCGTCTGGAGGTAATAAGCGGCGGACAGTACACCCTGATTCGTAAAAAAGATGTGGAAAATTACCGCAGCCAGAGTGGGTTGGATCTGGAGGTCATTGACCACTATAATGGCTCGGTCAGAAATGTGAAAACCTTATCCGGGGGAGAAACCTTTAAGGCCTCTCTCTGCCTGGCTTTGGGGTTGGCCGATGAAATACAGGCTCTATCCGGTGGAGTGCGCCTGGATACCATGTTTGTGGATGAGGGCTTTGGCTCATTGGATGAAGAATCCCTGCAGCAGGCTCTGGCGGTGTTGGATTCCTTAAGTGAAGGGAAGCGTCTGGTGGGAATTATTTCCCATGTGGAGGAATTGAAGATACGAATTCCCAAACAAATTATAGTAACGAAAACCAAAACCGGCTTTAGTAATGCCAAAATTATGAATTGTTTTTAACCTGAATTTTTTGTACAATATAAAGCAAAAGCCATATACATGAGGGTTCATTTATTCATTTAAGAAGTAGCACAAGTAGGGCTTAAGCTATACATGGGTTTTATGCATGGGGATTAACATGAAAAGAAAAATCAAATTGCTTCTTTGCTGCCTGGCAGCTATTCTTTGTCTGTCCGGCTGTAAGGAGGGGAGTACAAAAATAGTCCTTTATACCGGCTTTGGCCGAAATGAGGTTTTCCGCATTGAAAAGACTTCCTGCACATTGCCGGAACTAATGGTTTATTTAACGACTACACAATGTCGCTACGAAGAGGTTTATGGTAAACCGATCTGGGACACCAATCTGGATGGCCTGACGCTGGAAGATAATATTAAAGAAATGGTACTGGCACAGCTTTCCCAGATTAAGGCCATGACGCTGCTGGCTGAGAAAGAGAAAGTGGAGTTGACCAAAGAGGAAGAGGGGAAGGTCAGGGAAGCCACAGAGGCTTATTACAATGGGCTTAATAAGAGAGAAATTGAGGCTATGGGTGTGAGTAGGGATACCATTAGGCAGCTTTATCAGGACTATGCACTGGCCAATAAGGTATATTACCATATTATCAAGGATGTAAATCCGGAGGTCAGCGATGATGAGGCCAGAACCATTACGGTGGAGCATATTCTGATTAAGACCTATACTTTGGACGAAGCAGGCAATAAACAGGAATTTTCTCCGGTAAAAAAGCAGGAGGCCTATAACCGGGCTCGTCAGGTCTGGCAGATGGCCAGGGAGGGACAGGATTTTAACCGTCTGGTGGACACCTATAATGAAGATACACAATCCCAGTATTCCTTCCGAAAAGGGCAGATGAATGAAGCCTTTGAGGAAGCAGCTTTTAATCTGGGAAAGGGAGAAATCAGTGAAGTGGTTGAAACAGAGTACGGCTACCACATTATCAAATGTATTACCACCTTTAACCAGGAGGAGACCGATGCCAATAAAATCCAGATTGTAGAAGAAAAAAGAGAAGAAATTTTTGGACAAAGGTATGCCTCTTTTGTACAGGGACTAACGAAGGCGATGAATACTGCACTATGGGAAAAGGTGAGTCTGATCCATGATGAGCAGGTAAATACTACCAATTTTTTTGAAATCTACGAAGAATATATGGGAGAACAGGGGCTCTCTCAGTGGATTTAGAAAAATTTAAGATTTGAAAAAGACCAGAAGAATCAAAGGATTCAAGAAGTTATTAGCACTCAAATAAGTTGAGTGCTAATTTTTTATTGACTTTTTCTAAGAGGAAGATTAAAATGTGTATTAATGATTCTAAAATAAATGCAAAGAAAGGAATGTGATCAATATGGCAGACAAACAAGGAACCTTATCCATTAACAGTGAAAATATTTTTCCCATTATTAAAAAGTGGTTGTATTCCGATCACGATATTTTTTTCCGGGAACTGATCTCCAATGGCTGTGATGCGATTACCAAGCTGAAGAAGCTGGATATGATGGGAGAATACAGCCTTCCTGCAGATTATAAGGGGAAAATAGAGGTAATCGTTAACCCCGGGGCAAAGACTCTGACCTTTAAGGACAACGGAATTGGGATGACGGCAGAAGAAGTGGAGGAATATATCAACCAGATTGCTTTTTCCGGTGCAACAGATTTTATTGAAAAATATAAGGACAAAACCAATGAGGATCAGATTATTGGACACTTTGGTCTGGGCTTCTACTCTGCCTTCATGGTGGCGGATGCAGTACACATCGATACCCTTTCCTACAAAGAAGGGGCAATGGCAGTGCATTGGGAGTGTGATGGCGGAACGGAATTTTCCATGACTGACGGTGCAAGAGAGCAGGTAGGTACTACCATTACTCTTTTTGTGAATGAGGATGTACTGGAGTTCTGTAATCTGTATAAGGCCAGAGAGGTAATTCAAAAATACTGCTCCTTCATGCCTGTTGAAATCTATCTGTCTCAGGCAGAGACAACGGAAACACAGGTAATTTTGGAAAGCGAGAAGCTGGATACCGATGAAGTACTTGAAACCATTCAGCCGGAGAAAAAAGAAGGAGAGGAGACCAAAGAGCCGGTTAAGCTGAAAATTAAAAAGCGCCCTGAGCTGTTGAATGAGACTTGTCCCCTTTGGACAAAGCATCCTAATGAGTGCACCAAGGAGGAATACCAGGACTTCTACCGGAAGGTATTTAAGGACTTTAAGGAGCCTTTGTTCTGGATTCATTTGAACATGGATTATCCTTTTAACCTGAAAGGAATTTTATATTTCCCCAAAATTAATACGGAATATGAATCCATAGAGGGAACCATTAAGCTCTACAATAATCAGGTGTTTATTGCAGATAATATTAAGGAGGTTATTCCGGAGTTTTTACTGCTGCTTAAGGGCGTAATCGACTGTCCGGATTTACCACTTAACGTGTCAAGAAGTGCATTGCAGAACGATGGCTTCGTAAAGAAAATTTCCGAATATATTACGAAAAAAGTAGCAGACAAGCTTTCCGGTATGTGTAAAACCCAAAAAGAGGAATATGATAAATATTGGGACGATATCAGCCCTTTCATCAAGTTTGGCTGTCTGAGAGATGATAAATTCTGTGAGAAGATGACCGACTATATTCTTTTTAAGAATCTGGAAGGCAAGTATCTGACATTGCCTGAATGTTTGGAGGTTAAACCCATTGATGGTGAAGACAGTGGAGAAGAAAAAGCAGTAGATGCTGATGGGAATGCGGTAGAAGCCGAGGTAGTTACCCGGACGGAGGAGGAAAATTCCGAAGAAACGGACCAGGAAGAAGAAAAAGAGAAGATTATTTATTATGTTACCGATGAGCAGCAGCAGAGCCAGTATATTAATATGTTCAAGGCGGCTAAAATGGATGCGGTAATTCTTACACATAATATTGATCAACCTTTTATTTCCCAGTTGGAAAGTAAGAATGAGAAGATTAAATTCATGCGTATTGATGCAGACCTTACTGATACGATGAAGGCAAAGACCAGCAAAAAGGCTCAGGAGGAGTTGGCAGCCCAAGCAGAAGAATTAGGTAAGCTATTTAAAAAGTCCCTGAAAAAGGAAGGTCTCCAGATTAAACTGGAGAAGCTGAAAAACAAGAAGGTAGCCTCTGTGATTACCCTGTCTGAGGAGAGCCGCCGTATGCAGGATATGATGAAGATGTATGCAATGCCGGGTATGGATATGTCCATGTTTGGTGGAAAAGAGGGTGAAACTCTGGTATTGAATGCAAATCATCCGCTGGTACAATATGTGACCGAGCACCAGGATGGAGAAAACAGTAAGATGATTTGTGAACAGCTCTATGATTTAGCCAAAATTCAACAGGCGCCTTTGGATGCCGAAGCCATGAGTAAATTTATTCAGCGAAGTAATGAGATTATGCTGTTATTAACCAAATAGAAAGAAAAAGAGTCCACTTCGATAAGAGGCGGACTCTTTTTGATGATAGTCTGGCAAAAGATTAATAGGCTCCCGGTTCGGCAATTCGGCTGACCCCCACGTAGATATCGGAAATAGCATACCAGGTGGGAAAGTCCACTACACCACTTTGGGGCAGGTCAAAAATTTTCTGGAAGGCTTTTACCGCTTCTGCTGTAGCAGGGCCGTAAACTCCATCCACAGTAATCTTAGGGATGGCAGGATAATTGCGGGTGATGCGGTTAAGATGCTCCTGAACCTGCTCTACCTTTTGACCGGAGGAACCGATGGTAAGGGTATAGCCCGGCCATGAGGAGGGAACCCCACTGATGGTTTCCGCTTCGTTGATATACATATCACTGCCATAATAGTAGTGGATAATATCAATGGCACTGTAGCCGGCATCTCCCAGAGATTTTGAGCCCCACTGACTCAAGCCTTCACAGGATACCCGGTTTCCATCACAATAGCCGGTAAGAATAGGCTGTCGAATACCGGGACGGGAGAGGAAGTTATTAAAGATTGTATCCACCAGGTAATCGATGTTTTCGTAGATGTTTCGGTTAGGCATCCATTTTTGATCATAGGCAGTGCTGGAGGTGATGGTGAAGTCGTAGCCCTTGCCCCGATAAAACTCCGTATAAACCCGATTCATGGTAAAGGACATAATTACCAGAAGGTTGGCATAAATGGTGCTTTCCGGCCAGGTGGCATAGATTTCTGAGCTGGCCACATTTTTGATGTAGTCCTTGTACTTGACATAATGGTTGGTGGCGGTAGGATCCGAAGGGACACCATCATGGACCACAATGTATTCCGGAATGACGATTCTGCTTAAAACGATTTCTCCGCTTTCTGCCATGGGCTTTACTTCCGCCTCCGGAATTTTTGCCGGATAATAGCCATACAGGGTATGAGCAGGAATTACGGTGGAACCGGGAGCCTGACCGGAGGTAAGAGGACGAAGACGAATAGGCTGCAGGGAATTGGTTCCTGCAAGAATCTGCATGGCAGAAACCATTTTACTTTCGTAGCCGGGAGCCTGCACCAGACAATTGTATTCGGAATAGGGCTGCTGTAGCTGATCAGGCTCCAGACTGTACTGGGGATCGGGGGCGGCTAATGGAAACCGGGGAGTCTGACCGGAGGAATCTGTACGAAGCACATCCACAACCACCTCCGGGTTTCCGGTATCGGCGATGGTTACCGTAGCATTTTCAATAGGCCGCAGATACCCTTCTTCTGTAACATTAACCTGTAAATTTCCTTCAAAAGAATCTGGCATGAAATTTCCTCCAAAAGGTTTATTACCAGAATATGCAGCCAAGATGCGCAAGTTGCCAACCGGGAGGGGATAATGCTATAATGATGAAAATATAGCTGAGGAAATATCGGCGTATTCAAGAATTGTAGTAGAAAAGAGGAACACAGTGAACGATTATCTGGAAACCACACCAATGGATAAGGATAAAGAACAGGACTTACAGTTTTCCTGCGAAAGCATTGAAGCAGAGCCTGTTCAAGGCATAGTGGAGAAACGCTTTACCGTAGAAAGCAGGAAGGGAAGAATGCTTAAAGGATATCTTGTCTGTACAGATCCCAGAATGCAGGTGAGCCCATCAACCTTTCAGGGAGAAAAAATTACCATCAGTCTTCGGTTTGACGCTAAAGAACTGACACCTGAACATACAGTAAAGGGAGCTCTTTCCTTTATTTCCAATTGCGGAGAAAAGCAGATTCCCTACCAAATCAGGCACAGCAGACTAAAGCTGGAATCCTCCTTAGGGGAAATCAGGAATCTGTTTCATTTTGCCAATTTAGCACGAACGAACTGGGATGAGGCAGTGAAGCTTTTTTTTCACCCGGATTTTGTTGAACTCCTTTCTACTGCACAGGAAGAAGAAAGGGAGCTGTACCGGGGACTAAAGGGAACCGGTAAAGAACAGGCAGTGGAAGAATTTCTTCTGGGGATAAGAAAGAAGAAGCCTGTAGCCTATAGTGTAGACAGTGAGGTGTTGCACTTTGAAAACATCGAAGAAGACCGGAAGGAAGAGGTACAGATTGAAAAAAGCGGATGGGGATATACCCATCTTCGGCTGACGGCGGAGGGAGATTTTTTTTCTCTGGAAAAGGACAGCCTTCGGGAGTCTGATTTTATGGGCAATTGCTGTGTCTTACCCCTTTATCTTCATCGGGACAGGCTTCATCAGGGGAAAAATTACGGAAGGATTTTTCTGGAACATGCCTATGGCAGTCTTACCCTGCAGGTGGAAGTCTGCCAGAATCAGCATCATCGTATGCGAATAGCCATTGAAAAGCGACGCAGCCTAAAGCAGATGAAGGTTCAGCTAATACAGCTATATGTGGATTTTAGGGCTAAAAAAATTACTGCCTCTCGTTGGAAGAAGGAAACAGAGGCCCTTCTGGAGAAGATGAGGGGGACGGATGAGCGAAATTCTCAGCCCAAACTGTTCATGGCCCATTTATATATTAGCTCGGATAAGAAGCTGGAGGCCAAGTGGCTTTTAGACAGAGTGGAGAGAACCTTACAGGAAGAAAAAGACCCTGTGGCCTATGCTTACTATCTCTATCTGACCACTCTTTTGAGAGAGGATGAGGAATACCAGCAGTTTGTCAGGTATAAAATGGAAGAACTGTATTATGGGGGAGAAAGGAATTGGCAGATTGCCTGGCTGATGCTGTATCTGTCTCATGAACTGTGCAGCCATCCTCAGAAAAAA
>JBJELR010000301.1:0-1517 GCA_051879255.1 Lachnospiraceae bacterium
CACAAGTCCTCTTTCTGAGCGTTATGCCAGCAAGGAGATGCAGTATATTTTTTCTCCGGATATGAAGTTTCGTACCTGGAGAAGGCTGTGGATTGCCCTGGCAGAAACCGAGAAGGAACTGGGGCTTAGTCAGAATGGTAAGCCGGTGATTACTAAGGAGCAGATTGATGAACTGAAAGCATATGCCGAGGACATCAATTATGATGTGGCGAAGGCAAGAGAAAAAGAGGTTCGTCATGATGTGATGAGCCATGTATATGCTTATGGGCAGCAATGCCCCAAGGCAGCAGGAATTATCCATCTGGGTGCAACCTCCTGCTATGTGGGAGATAATACAGATATTATTGTAATGACCGAGGGGCTTAAGCTGGTAAAAAAGAAGCTGCTTAACGTGATAAAGGAGCTGGCGGATTTTGCGGATAAGTACAAAAGTCAGCCCACCCTGGCTTTCACCCATTTTCAGCCGGCACAGCCTACCACAGTGGGAAAGAGAGCCTGCCTGTGGCTGCAGGAGTTTCTTCTGGATTTAGAGGATTTACAGCATGTACTAGACTCTATGAAGCTTTTAGGCTCCAAGGGGACTACCGGTACACAGGCTTCTTTTCTGGAGCTTTTTGACGGTGATCAGGAAACCATTGATAAAATTGATTCTATGATTGCAGCCAAAATGGGCTTTAAGGAATGCTATCCGGTATCCGGGCAGACCTATTCCCGTAAGGTGGATACCCGGGTAGCCAATGTTTTGGCAGGAATAGCAGCCAGTGCCCATAAAATGAGTAATGATATCCGTCTTTTGCAGCACTTGAAAGAAGTGGAGGAGCCCTTTGAAAAGGGTCAGATTGGGTCTTCCGCCATGGCCTATAAGCGCAATCCCATGCGCAGTGAGCGAATTGCCTCTCTTGCCCGCTATGTGATGGTGGATGCTTTGAATCCTGCCATTACCTCTGCTACACAATGGTTCGAGAGGACCTTGGACGACTCGGCTAATAAGAGATTATCTATCCCGGAAGGCTTTTTGGCGGTGGATGGCATTCTGGATTTGTGTCTGAATGTGGTAGATGGCCTGGTGGTATACCCCAAAGTCATTGAAAAAAGACTCTTAAGTGAGCTGCCCTTTATGGCGACGGAAAATATTATGATGGATGCGGTGAAAAATGGCGGAAACCGTCAGGAGCTTCATGAGCGTATCCGTGAGCTTTCCATGGAGGCCGGAAAACGGGTGAAGGTAGAAGGGAAAGAGAATAATCTGTTGGAGCTGATTGCCGCTGATCCGGCCTTCAATCTGACCATGGAGGAACTGGAAAAAACCATGGATCCGGCTAACTATGTGGGTCGTTCCGGGGAACAGACAGAACGCTTTCTGAAAGAAGTTATCCGGCCACTGCTTAGAGAAAATGAAGAACTTTTAGGCCTAAAGGCAGAGATTAATGTGTAGGAGCATGGAGATATTTTCTTAAATCATACGAAAGATTTTTGATTGGAATAAATTCAACAGATATAAAAAATCAGGAGGTTGC
>JBJELR010000302.1:0-8198 GCA_051879255.1 Lachnospiraceae bacterium
TCCAATATAGTCCGGGAATCCTGTTTAATTCGTCCAGCAGACGTGGCAGAGCCTTCTTGCCATATAAATCCACACCATACAAAGTGGTTTCCTGGGCCACCAGAATCAACTCCTTTACTCCCTGCTCTACTAACTCTCGGGCCTCCTGCACCAGAGCCTCCATGGGAACGCTTCTGAATTCCCCCCGCAATCTGGGAATAATACAATAGGTACAGTTTTTATCGCAGCCCTCTGCAATTTTCAGGTAGGCATAGTGTCCTCCCGTAGTTACTACCCGTTTTTGTCCATATACGGGGGCACGATTAATGTCCTTAAGATGCTCCAGGCCGATTTCTTTTCCTTCCAGAACTTCCTTTACGGCCTGAACAATCTGGTCAATAGCCGTAGTTCCCAGTATACAGTCCACCTCCGGAATTTCCACCTGGATTTCTTCCTGATAGCGTTGGGCAAGACAGCCCGTAACCACAAGGGCTTTTACCTGCCCCGTTTTTTTCAATTCTGCCATTTCGAGAATGGTATTTATGCTTTCCTCCTTGGCATCATGGATAAAACAACAGGTATTTACTACAATGATCTCTGCCTGAGTCTCATCATCCGTAAAGGCAAAGCCTTCCCGCCCCAGCATTCCCAGCATCATTTCCGTATCCACCAGATTTTTATCGCAGCCCAGGGAAACAAACAGTATATTCATTTTCTATCCTTCCTTTCCTCAAGCCTGACTTCCAGGTGAAGACCAATAAAATCCCTTCACCCTTTTGGTCCCTGTATAGAGAAAAAGAGCCCCTGGTAGGACTCTCTATTCTTCTTCCTCACTTAAAATTTTGATCTGACCCTGATTTAATTCCTCCACCGCAATGGACAAGGGCTTATCCACCGGGGAATATACCATAGGCTCATCTCCATCAATAATCTGTCTTGCCCGCTTTGCAATAGCCATAACAATGGAGTAGCGGCTGGTTACCACTTTGGAATCTCCCGGCTCCACATCACTGTTTGCAGCCTGTATTAAATCGGAATAAGATGGATGTAACATTATTTTTCTCCTTTCACCAGTTGCTCTAACTGCTTTCTGATTTCTTCAATAAATTTTATATGATGCATCGGCCTGTATTTTTCCACAGGTGCAAAATGACTGTCCTGTAATAGCTGATGCAGCTCCTTTACACAGCTTTCTAAATCATCATTAATGATGACATAATCATATCCTTCAATTCCCACCGATTCCTCAGCGGCCCTGAGAAGCCTCTTTTGAATCACCTCGGCTGTTTCCGTTCCCCGTCCCGTAAGACGGCTGTACAGTACATCAGCACTGGGCGGCATTACGAATAAAAGCAGAGCCTTGGGATATTTTTCTTTAATCTTCATGGCTCCCTGTATTTCGATTTCCAAAATTACGTCTTTTCCTTCTGCCAGCCGGGATTCTACATAGGCTTTAGGGGTTCCATAGTAATTTCCACAGTAGGAGGCATACTCAATAAAGCCATCCTGACCGATTTTTTCTTCAAACTGTTCCCTGGTAGCAAAGAAATATTCCCTTCCCTCTGCCTCTCCCTTCCTGGGTGCTCTTGTGGTCATGGAAACGGACAGTGCATAGTTTTGATAATCTTCCATCAATCGTTTCATCAGGGTACCCTTACCGGCTCCTGAGAACCCGGAAATAACGATTAATAATCCTTCACCTTTCATCCTCATCTGTCCTTTCTGTCTGCGCTCGATTTCCGATAGTCTCCGGCAAAAGTGCAGACAATACAAGCTGGCTGTTTTCCATCACCAGTACCGCTTTTGTCTTCCGTCCCTGAGTAGCATCAATGGCAGTACCATTCTCCTTCGCCTTCTGTACCAGTCTTTTGACAGGGGCTGAATCAGGGCTGACTACTGCAATAATTTTTTCCGTATTTACAAGATTTCCAAATCCGATATGAATGAGTCGATTCATCATACTCCCCATGCATGGAACAGGCCTTACCCGTTCTATCCAGTTACTCAATGTTTTGAATCTGTTCTCTTACCTTTTCAATTTCCGTCTTTAGCTCAATGGCACAATTGGAAATCTCCAAATCATTGGCCTTAGACAGAATGGTATTGGCCTCCCGATTCATCTCCTGGGCAATAAAGTCCAGCTTTCTCCCCATAGTTCCTCCTGCCAGCAAGGTGCTTTTGGTGGTTTCGATATGGCTCTTTAAACGAACAATTTCCTCATCCACACAAACCTTGTCCGCAAAAATGGTAACCTCCATTAAAAGTCGGTTTTCGTCTACTTTGGTATCTTCCAGAAGCTCCCTGACCTTCTCCTTCAGCCTCATTTTGTAATCTGCAATGATTCGGGGTGATTTTTCTTCAATAAAGGCTACTCTTTGCTGCATACCATCCAGCTTTTGCAGCAAATCATTACGTAGGTTCTCTCCCTCACGTATACGGGTTTCCACAAAGCCTTCTGCCGCGCCTCGAAGGGCCTTCTCCAAGGTCTTCCAGATTCCTTCCTCATCAATGGCCTGCTCCTCCATGGAGAATACTTCCGGATAGCGGGACAGGGCAGACACCCGAATATCATTGTCCAGGTTAAATTCCTCTGCCATCTGCCTCAGGTAGGTTAAATACTCTGCTGCAATATCCCGGTTATATTTGATGCTGACATTGTTCTCCGTATAGTCTTCATAGGTAATGAAAATATCTACCTTTCCCCTCTGAATATAATCCTTTAGCAGAGTACGGATGGCTGCTTCAAAAAAGTTCAGCTTCTTGGGCATCTTAATATTGGCATCCAGATACCGATGATTTACAGACTTCATTTCTACGGTGAATTTACGATTATTTTCACTGACTTCACACCTGCCGAAGCCGGTCATGCTTTTAATCATTCTTCCTCTCATTCCGCTGTCTGGCAGCATTTACAACCGGATGGACTCCTCTGATTTTTGCAAAACTCCTATCCAAAAGGGAAATCATGCTTTGCACATACAGATATAGTATAATTCAACCACCGTTTGCCGTCAAGTATAGACTGTGGTATACTGAAAAGAACGATAGGGTAAACATGAGAAAAGGAGTATACTGCTATGGCTTTTGACGGAATTACCATCGCCTGCTTAAAAAAGGAGCTGGAGGAGCATCTGCTGGGAGGGCGTATCTACAAAATCGCTCAACCGGAAGCGGATGAGCTTCTTATTACCATAAAAACTATGGGTGGTTCAAAGCGCCTGGTGCTTTCTGCCAGCGCCTCCCTTCCACTGGTTTATTTGACCGAAACCAACAAACCCAGCCCTCTTATCGCTCCCGGCTTTTGTATGCTGTTAAGAAAGCATCTGCAAAATGGACGTATCGTATCCATTACCCAGCCCGGATTGGAGCGAATTCTGGAATTTAGCATAGAGCATTTAGATGAATTAGGTGATTTATGCCGTAAGCGTCTGATTGTGGAGCTGATGGGAAAACACAGCAATATTATTTTCTGTACCCAGGAGGGAAAAATCATCGACAGCATCAAGCATATTTCTTCTGCCGTCAGCTCCCTCAGAGAGGTACTGCCGGGAAGAGAATATTTTATCCCTCAGACCGCTTCCAAGGCCAATCCTCTGACCACCAGCCGGGAGGAATTCTTTGCTTTGGTCTTTTCCCAACACACCGAATGCTATAAAGCCCTGTACTTAAGCTATACCGGCCTGTCTCCTTTTACTGCCCATCAGCTCTGTGCCCAGGCCGGTGGAAACTGTGATTTATCCATCGCCGCCTTGACCTCTCAGGATAAGGAAAACCTTTACCAAGCCTTTTGTTCTCTTATGGAAAGGCTGAAAGAAGGACGCTTTACTCCGGTCATTTTATCTGAACATGGTCAGCCTGTGGAATATACGGTTTTTCCTCCAACCACCTATTTGCCGGAGAACTGCCGAAGCTTTTCTTCCCTCTCCGGCCTTCTGGAACAGTATTACCGGGAAAAGGACACCCTTACCCGCATCCGTCAGAAGTCGGCTGATCTGCGCAGAATCGTTCAGACTGCTCTGGAGAGAAACTGTAAAAAATATGATTTGCAGCTTAAACAAATGAAGGATACAAAAAAACGGGAGAAGGATAAGCTTTATGGAGAGCTGCTGACTGCCTATGGCTACAGTGCTGCCCCGGGAGACAAAGCCATTACCGTTAATAACTACTATACCGGAGAAGATATCACTATCCCTCTGAATCCTGAATTATCTGCTATCGATAATGCTAAAAACTATTTTGAACGCTACAGCAAGCTGAAGCGAACCTTCGAAGCCCTTTCTTCCCTGACCTTACAGGTAAAAGAGGAAATTGATTATCTGGAATCTGTCAGTGCGGCTTTGGATATTGCACGAAAGGAAGAAGATTTGGGCCAAATTAAGGAAGAATTGATGAAAACCGGCTATATCCGACGGAAGGGGACAGAAAAGAAGCAGCGCTTTTCCAGTAAGCCCTTCCACTACATCAGCAGTGATGGCTACCATATTTATGTGGGAAAGAATAATTATCAGAACGAAGAACTGACCTTTCAGTTTGCCTCCGGAAATGACTGGTGGTTTCATGCCAAGGGTATTCCCGGTTCCCATGTTATTGTCAAAACCCAGGGAGAAGAAATACCGGATCGGGTTTTTGAGGAAGCCGGAAAGCTGGCAGCTTTCTATTCAAAGGGCCGGGGGCAGGAAAAAGTGGAAATTGATTATACCCTGAAAAAAAATGTGAAAAAGCCGGCAGGCGGTAAGCCCGGTTTCGTAGTTTACTACACCAACTACTCTTTGCTTATAGACTCCGATATCAGTACCCTGACCGAAGTATCCGAATAAGGCCTTGTCCTTTTTTGATTTACCCCGGCTATTTATTGCCTATACAGGAGGAAGAAAACTATGCCGAAGGAAAAGCCCCTGAACAATACCAATTTCTATCCTGCTTCAGTCTCCCCCGGATACCGCATCCGCCAGGCTTCAGTTGGGGATCAGGACACCATTCTAAAGATTATGGATATTTCACGAAATGCCCTGTCCAACAAGAGTCTGTTTATTGCAGATGAGCCGGCCTTTGTACAGCGAATTCTCACCCATGATGGATTTGGTCTGCTGGCATTGGATTTTTCCGGTATTCCTGCCGCCTATCTTCTGGTATTATTTCCCGGCCTCTCAGAAGAAAATCTGGGCCGGGATCTATGCTTTCAGCCGGATCAGCTTCTGCAGACGGCTCATATGGAATCTCTTGCCGTTTTACCCGCCCATCGGGGACATCACCTGCAGCAAAGCCTGATTTCCTGTGCCCTGCTGCTTTTGGATTCATCCTATCCTTACCTCATGGCCACCGTTTCTCCCCAAAATCTTCCCAGTCTGAAAAGCTTCCAGGCCTGTGGCTTTCAGATTCAGGCCCAAAAGGAAAAATACAATGGCCATATGCGGTATATTTTATTAAAATCCCGAAATGAGCAATAAATCAGTCTATTTTTTCTTCTCATACTCTGCAGTTTTATTTAACACCACTCCTACACAGGGAATCAGACCAATCAGGTTGGGTAAGACCATAAGTCCGTTAAACATATCTGACATATTCCATACCAGCTCTACCTTCAGCGTGGAACCGATTATCACACAGAGCACAACGATTACTGCATACACCTTTACCATCTTTTCACCAAAAAGAGCCCGTACATTGACTTCACCAAAGTAATACCAGCCTACTATCGTCGTAAAAGCAAAGAATAGCATACAGATGGCAATAAAGATATTTCCGAAGCTGCCGAAGCTTGCATTGAAAGCATGCTGAGCCAGTACCGCCCCTGTTTCTCCACCGGTATACAGACCGCTGGAGACAATCACCAGGGCCGTTAAGGTAAGAATAATAAAGGTATCAATAAATACACCGATCATGGCAATCATTCCCTGGTCGCAGGGATGATTAACCTCTGCTGCCGCGTGGGCATGAGGCGTGGAACCCATACCTGCCTCGTTGGAGAAAAGCCCCCTTGCCACACCGTAACGCATAGCTTTTTGTACCGTCACCCCAAGCAAACCACCGCCTATAGCCTGAGGAGCAAAGGCTCCCACGAAAATATCCTTAATGGCCTGTACCAATCCTGCAGGATTCATACACAGGATAACGATACATCCAAGGATGTATAAAAATGCCATAATGGGAACAATTTTTTCCGTAAAACGGGCAATCCGCTTGATTCCGCCAAGGAAAATAATGCCTGCAACAACGGCAATGACCACTCCTATTACCAGAGGATTTACTCCAAATGCACCCTGGAAGGAAGAGCCGATAGAATTGGACTGTACCATATTCCCCATAAAGCCTAAGGCCAGAATAATGGCAACGGAAAAAAAGGCTGATAGAAATTTACCAAATTTACCTTTGAAGATATAGCGGATGTAGTAAATCGGACCACCGGAAACCACTCCATTTTCTACCTTACGGGTCACCTGTGCCATTACCGCTTCCGCGTAAATTGTAGCCATACCGAAGAAGGCACTGACCCACATCCAGAAGATTGCTCCCGGACCTCCTGCCGCAATCGCCGTTGCCGCTCCTGCAATATTGCCAGTACCTACCTGTGCAGCAATGGCAGTTGTTAAGGCCTGGAAAGAGCTAAGCCCATGGCCGTCATGATTGCCATGAAGGGAAAAATTCCCAAACAGCAGCTTCATTCCTGTACCAAATTTTCTTACCTGAACAAATTTCAAACAGATAGTGTAAAAGATACCTGTTCCGGTAAGCAGAAACAGCAAGGCATAATCCCACAGGAATCCATTTACTCCATCTACCACCTTAGTAATCGTATTCATCATCATTTCCATGTTTTTCATTGAACCTGTTTTCCGGTTCTCCCCCTATCTTATTTTCCGGCAGTCGGTAATATCCGGTTACCTCTACATAAGCTGTGCCTATGGCTCGTTCTTAGCTTCAATTTGGGAGCAATAAAAAAGTTCAAGGAGAATATCCCTGAACCAAACGTCATTTTTATCCTAAGAAAAACAAAGGGTATCACACCCTCTACTTCTTATCTGTCATAACGCTGTCCTTTTGCCTGAGAGATTCGCAGTCTTTACTACTTTCACCTTCGGCACTCAGTTAATGAGCTTCTCCAGCGGGCCATCCAGTTACAGTCTCATTCTCGTCCATTTCTCTCCACGAGAATCCCTGAGAGTATTACTCCTTCGGTGGGCACTTTGCCGCTTTCCTGCAACCTTCCATTGGCTTCTTATGTAATTATAGGCATCATTATACTCATTGACTAAAATAGTGTCAATCCGACAAATTGTATTTTTTTTCGTACACCTTTTCTTTAAAGCAGCTTCTGCCCTCCAAAATGCACCCGGCAGAATTGAACACAGCGTAGCAATATTTTTCAAAAGCCTTCCTTTAACGATCAGCTATTCTGGGCAAGCCGTTTACGCAATTCCCGGAGGGTCACTTCATAGCCGGCTCTTTCTGCCTTCAGCCAGGAGGTATCCAAGAGTTGCTTGCTTTTACTCTCCTCCTGATTACCTGCTTCTTCGTCAGCTTTCGTTTCGGTGGCAGGCTCGGCTTCTGTGCTTTCCTCCTGTCCTACTCCAGCCTGAGTACAAAGAAGCTGTGTTATATAAATTAAAAAATCAGGGTTTTTAATGAGCATGGGTCCGGTCAGATGGGTACCGAAAAAATTTCTGCTTCGGATTCCTTCCATCCCCCCCTTTCCTTCGTTACCTAAGCCCATTTCCACCTTAAACAAGGGTGTTTTCACGCCCTCAATGGTACTGCACTTATTTACAAAGCCAACCAGCGGCTGTTTAAGTCCCTCCATGGTGAAGATGGCATCTCCCGTATTACGAACCTTATTCTGTTCCTTCACCCAAAAAGGGAACAGGCCCAGCCCCTGCCACTGTTTTCCATCAGAATCTGTAAGGTATTCTCCTAAAAGTTCAAAGGCATTTCCCGTCATTAAAAGAACCTTTCCCTCATCAATAAACCTTTTCAATTCATCCTTAAGGGTAAGCAGATGGGAAAGGACAACCTTTTGGTTACTTTCCGTACCGGAGCCTACATAAATAAAATCATAGTCGGCTATCACCGGATTATCCCCCAAGGAAAGCCTGTCCAACTGAGCAGGAATTCCACTTTTTTCCAACATACGCATTATGGCACTGACGTTGCCGTACTCCCCATATAAATTCATAAAATCATCATATAAAAGTTAAAGAAATGAATTTTATTATCGATAATGC
>JBJELR010000303.1:0-8187 GCA_051879255.1 Lachnospiraceae bacterium
ATGTCTTCAGCTGTTTTTCCAGGAAGAGTTTCTCAGAAAACTGGCATCATCCAGTGCACGAATCCCGGTTTCTCCCAACGGGTATTCTTTTACCACATGTTTAAACTCAATATAGGACATTTATACTTCCACCTTATTTCAGCCATTGACTATCGTTACATTTTATTATAAGAAATTTAATAGGCAGTGGCAATGAACAAATCGAAAAAGAACCCTAAAGAATCTATAAATTATAGAAAAGCGGAGCCGAAAGCTATTGCCTTCTGCTCCGCTGTTTCTACTTTTCCTGCTCCTTTCCATAGAGCCGCTGTTTTCCTGCTCTTTCTGCTGCAAGTATCTCTCATGCAGCCTATCCTCAGCTATGTTCTCCTGAAATTCCTCTCTCAGCTATTCTTAAAATATGCACGATGGGCATAATCAATATTCCACAAAAAAAGTTACTGATGCCATGAATGATATCGAAGGGCAGCCCTGCAATAATCCAGGAAATCATTCCCTCCAGATTTAAGCCAAACACGATTGCCTGAAAAGGTGCGTACAGGGTTCCATATAAGAATCCATGGGCAGAGCATACCAGCATATAAACCAGAGGGGCTATCCTGGCGGGCATATTCTTTGGCAGAAGCATAACCACTGCCCATAAAATCAACCAGAGGTAAAGGTAGGGATACCACCAGGTAGAAAAGCCTGTCAGCAAACCATTCAGCAACACATAAGTGTAGATAGGATAAAGAGCCTTCCTTCGGTAGACAATGGTATAGGCTATGGTAAATACCCCCAGTAAATGAATATTGGGAGCCCACTCCAGTGCAATTTTAGAAGCATACATCAGACTTCCCAGCAAAGCAAAGGTAGTCAGCTCCCGTAAAGTCAGCTTCATTCTATTCTACCCGTAGGGAGTAGCTGCTTCCTTCCTTAATCTCTGTCTGGTCGATTCCGGTCTGTGCATACTCACCATCAATGTAGAAGGCCCAGTATGTTCCATCCTTATCATAATCAGCCGTTATTTTGTTAACCGTCTTTACATAGAGGCCAAATTCCCCTACCTCACCTTCAACCAGCTCCAGCTCCACCAAAGCCTCACCTACCGTTTTCTTATCGGTATGGATTTCAAACAGAGTTTCCTTTCCTTCTCCATCCACGACTAAAAGAGTGAATATCGTATTTCCTTCTCCCAGAAGCTGGACATCAAGAGCTTCTGTACTGCTCCTTGAAGTGGCCGTTTCCTCTGCTGAGACTGTTTCCTCACTGCCGGTCTCTGTCTGGACTGCAACTGCTGTTTCCGTTGTAGGTACTGTTTCTTGACCTGTTTTGCCATTACAGCCGATTGCACCAAATGCCATAGCCACAATAAGCATCATGCAAAGGAAGAATGACATCGTTTTTTTTCTGAAATTCATTTTCATCTTTTCCTCCATTCTGAAGCGTTTTACGCTTACTCCTGTTATTTTCCCCAAAGCCGGCGCCCGCAGCTATTATTGGTGTGTATAGGTTCATTTTTCTTATTCGAATACAACCAAAGCAGGGGAATGATCCATGTCTGCAGCCGCTTTAGCCGCAGTACACCAGTGTACCGACAGCTTTCTGTCAGTGCACGAATCTGCTTAGTCCGGATATTCCGGCTCAATGCAACCGCAATCAACCTTCTCAGATCTTCTCCAATGGCTTGTCCTCACTTGTGGCAGTAAGTAAGACTGCTTTTCTTCACGCATTTTACGGCGACGGGCTCGCAGAGGATTTCCACCCCTTTCCCCGGACAATTCTGAATTGTAGCACATGATGAATCATTGCACAAGAGTAACTCCACCACATATCTTAAAAGAAAACACAGGAGTATTTATGACAATAAACTTTATTTCTCTATCCTTGGAGACCCATCTTTTTTTCGCCCGTATTATGAAGGAGCATTCCTTCTTTTTACAGGCTGGTTTTCCCTGTGCAAATACAGGATGGATTGATCGGGGTAATTTTTTTAGAAAACAGTTTGAAGAATTGCTTCAGGAGGTGGTGGAGCTAAGTAAGGATTCTGCCAGAGGCTTTATCAGTTCCCCTGTTTTAACCTCAGGAGAACTGGTTACCGACTACACTCTGCCGGCAGAGGAAATGACCAGCCGACTAACGGTGGTTCCCTTTAACCTTTCCCTTACCCGGCAGGAACTAAGCCTTACCACCAGTAGCTTAAACAGCTTTCCGTCCCTGCCTGATCGAAAGCTTGCCATGAAGGTACAGCAAATTAATCAAAGGGCATTAAGACTGATTGATGACCTGATCCACTATAAGGAAAATATTCTTAAAGAGGTAAAACGCGGCAATCTTTTCACCTTTAACTACCCCCTTTTAATTCAGCATATTATCCGAGAAGCAAGGCTTTATTCCTTTACCATCGAATGTTTAATGAATAATCGCCCCATTTCCCGCCAGGACCTGTTAGGTACACCTGAGTTCTGGAATCAGATTATGATGGAGCATTCCCAATTTATTCGTGGTCTGCTGGATCCTTCAGAGGAAGCCCTTATTCTTACTGCGAATAGCTTTGCGTTGGATTACCGACAGCTTTTATCAGAAGCAAATTGCAGGGACAGCATGGTAAATGCCGGATTAAACCGCAGAGCCTTAGAGGAAACACTTGCCCTTCGTAATTTTAAGTCTGCCGGAGCAAAGGGAATTCTAAACGGTGAAATTGCCTCCATTATTCTTCCCCTTCTGGCCGATCATGTGCTTCGGGAAGCCAATCACTATATTCGGATTCTGGAGAATTAATGGTATTTAGCTTTTCAGAATATAGACTCTATGATAAACTGACAGAATAAACTGCACAGAGGAGGTTATCCCAATGAGGCGAAAAGACAGAGAGGTTACTGACAGACAGCGAATCCAGGAAATCATCCGTTCCTGCTACTGCTGCCGCATAGGCTTTATCGATAACGGTTTTGTATACATTGTACCTATGAATTTCGGTGAACGAATTGAAGGAGAAAAAATTGTTTTTTATTTTCATTGTGCAAAGGAAGGCAGAAAAATCGATTTAATCAGGCAAAATCCCCGGGTTGGCTTTGAAATGGACTGCCATGCCAATCTGATTTCAGGGGAAATTGCCTGTGACTACTCCTCTACCTTTCAAAGTATTATTGGTACCGGAGTTTTGGAAATCGTTACCTCTGTTGAAGAAAAAATCCAGGGATTAAATGCTCTGATGCAGCATGCCACAAGATTGGATTCCCTAATGGAAGAAGCTTCTCTCCCCAAGGACTCAATCCATGCTTCTTCAGCCGATGGTCCATGGAGCTATAGCAGCAAAATGCTGGAAGTAACGTGCGTGCTAAAGCTGACGGTAGAAGAATTAAGCGGAAAGGAAAAACAGTTCTAAACGTACGCTGGAAGGAATGAAATACGATGACTGTTCAAATTACAGATGATTTTGATTTAAAAAAAATAGCCGACAGCGGCCAGTGCTTTCGCGTAAAGGCTTTTCCTGACGGTACCTATCGATTTATTACCGGTAATCAGGTACTTTATATCAGAAAGATAGAGCCGGAACTATACGATATCAGCTGCAGCGAGGAAATATGGAACTCTGTCTGGTATCCCTATTTTGACCTGGATCGAAACTATAGTGAAATACGTAAGCGGATTGGTCCTCGTGATCGATATATGCTGGCCGCAGCCGAGAATGGCCGGGGAATCCGCATTCTCCGTCAGGATCCCTGGGAGATGCTGATTACCTTCATTATTTCTCAGCAAAAAACCATTCCTGCCATCAAAGCAGCAGTAGAGACACTAGCCGTCTGCTATGGCAGTTTGGCGGCCGACTCTACGGATAAGCTTTATTGCTTTCCCACTCCTTGGCAATTGTCTGTGGCTACTGAGGAAAACTTAAGAGAGTATAAGCTTGGCTATCGTGCTCCCTATATTATGGATGCCATAAGGCAGGTTCAGGGGAAGCAAATCGACCTATACGGACTTGCTTCTCGCTCCGACAGAAAGCTTTTCGAGACTTTAAAGCAGATTGCGGGAGTAGGGGATAAGGTGGCAAACTGCATCTGCCTGTTTGCCTATGGGCGTACCCGCCTTGCTCCTGTGGATACCTGGATTAAAAAGGTAATTGACCAAAAGTATAAGGGGAAAAATCCCTTCCCCAAATATAAGGATGGGGCAGGGATTATGCAGCAGTACATTTTCTATTATGCCCAGACCCATAAGGAGGAATTTCAGGTCTGACTTAAATTCCAACCCTCATCGCCATGATAAATCATCTGTCTGGTCATTCCTCCGTCTATACAGATATTCTCTCCTGTAATAAAGCCTGACCTATGGGAGCAAAGAAACAAAACCATGTGGGCTATATCCATGGGATTTCCTATCCTGCCTGCAGGGTGCTGCCAATTATCTGCTCCCCGATATTTAATCCCCGCCGTATTAATCCACCCGGGAGAAATACTATTGACCCTGATTCTTCCTGCCAGACTCATTGCCAGTGCATGGGTAAGGGCTGCGATGCCGCCTTTGGCTGCAGTATAGCTTTCCGTCTGCGGCTGGCTCATTCTATCTCTTGAAGAGGATATATTCACAATTGCCCCTCCCGGATTAAAGATGGGTACTAACAGCTTAGTCAAATAAAAGGGTGCTGTTATCCCCACTGACATGGCCCGTTCAAATTCCTCATAGGTACATTCCCGAATTCCCTTCATCAACGGCGGTGCATTATGGATCAGATAATCCACGCTGCCATAGGTCTGCCTGATATACTCTGAAAATTCTTCCAGAACTCGTTTATTGCCTATATCTCCCACATAGTGATCACCCGGAGCCGAATCAATCACACAGACTCTGGCTCTGTTCTTCTGAAATTCTTCTGCTATGGCTTTACCAATACCATTGGCCCCGCCAGTAATGATGACTGTTTTACCTTGAAACACGATGGCTCTCCTTTACCTTATCCTTCAGATACCCATACCCCTCTTCCTCCATTTTATCGTAGGGAATGAATCGCAGGGACGCACTGTTTATGCAAAACCGAATTCCGTTAGGAGACTCAGGGTCATCTGCAAAAACATGTCCCAAATGAGAATTGGCAGCCCTGCTTCTGACTTCAACCCTTTGCATTCCATGAGAATCGTCCGAAGTCAGAAATAAAGCATTGGCATCAATTCCCCGACAAAAAGCCGGCCAGCCACAGTTGCTGGCATACTTGTCCCCTGAGGAAAACAGAGGCTCTCCTGAAACCACATCCACATAAATACCCTTTTCAAAAAAATCCCAATACGTATTTCTAAAGGGCGGCTCTGTTCCGCTCTCCTGGGTAACATGAAGCTGCTCTGGTGTAAGCCGCCTCTTTATCTCCTCTTTGGCCGGCCTTTTGTACTTTGCCGGGTCTACCAGCATTTTTCCTGCCAAGGCAATCTGTCCGGGAGAGATATGGCAGTACCCTCCGGGATTTCTGGTGAGGTAGTTTTGGTGTTCTTCTTCTGCGGCATAAAAAATCTTAAGCGGCGCAATTTCTACTACAAACCGGGAATATCTTTCTTTTTCCAATCCAGCTATGCGGTTAATGACCGCCTCCTGTTCCTCATTCACATAGTAGATTCCCGTCTGATACTGACTCCCTATATCGTGCCCCTGTCTATTCTCCACCGTCGGGTCGATGACGGAAAAAAAGGAAAATAGCAGAGCCTCCAGACTGACCCTCTCAGAGTCATATTCCACCTTCACCGTCTCCCGAAAGCCGGTCAGTCCTGTGCACACATCCTTATAGGTAAGAGCCCGTTCTTTTTCCCAGACACCATTGGCATAGCCGGATACCGCATCCAGCACACCGGGAATCACCTGCATATATTTTTCCAGGCCCCAAAAACATCCTCCGGCCAGATAAATTACTTCTTTTTTCATTATTTTTGCACCTCCGCTTCAGGTAAAACCACATGAGGCAGAACGATTCTGGCAAAGGTAAAGCTTCCTTTAGCAAAAATTCTCCCATCTCCGGCTTTAATCACTACATCGGTATAAACGATTCGTTTCCCACTTTTCATTACATTGGCCTCAGCATACACCACATTACAATCTAATACAGGATTTAAAAACTGTATATTCCCATCAATTGTAGTGACAGTACTGTCACTTCCCAGAATAATAGAAGCTGTTCCTGCTGTGGTATCTGCAATGGTAAATAAACAGCCTCCATGCACGCTGCCCAAAGGGTTCAGATACTCCGGTTTAATGACAAATTCTGACAGACAATAGCCTTTTTGGCACTCCAGAATTTTCATCCCCATAAGGTCGCTGAAGGTTCCTTTTATTCGTTTTTGTAAAATAGCCGCCAATTCCCTGGGACTGTTATTTTCGTATATTCGATTTGATTCATCCATTTCTTTTTCCCTTTCTTTTCCCCACGATAACAGGCTTATCGTTTGGTATCATAATCATCTAAAAAATGATGCTTTATCCCATTTTCCTTATAGGCAATTACCGTATCCAGGTTGACATTTTCCACACTTTTAAAGATATGCTTTTCCACCTCGGGATTGTACTGCTTCATCTGCTGAATCAGTTCCTTAACCTCAATCCGTTTGGATTTATTTTCCTGGCTGTTGCAGGTGGTACAGGTATCCGTAAATTTGCAGGCACACTGGATGAAATGAAGGTCATTATAATCCCGCCATTTTTTAATATCCTCCTCCCGCACAAGATAGAGTGGGCGAATCAGCTCCATTCCTTCAAAATTAGTACTGTGCAGCTTTGGCATCATGGTCTGAATCTGTGCTCCGTAAAGCATCCCCATAAGAATAGTTTCAATCACATCATCATAATGGTGCCCCAAAGCAATCTTATTGCAGCCAAGCTCCCTGGCAAAGCTGTACAGATGTCCCCTGCGCATTCTTGCACAGAGATAGCAGGGAGACTTTTCCACATGATAAACAGAATCAAAGATATCCGATTCAAAAATCTGTACAGGAATTTTCAGCTTCCGGGCATTTTCCTCAATCACCATGCGATTGGCCGCACTATAGCCCGGGTCCATGACCAGAAACTTCACTTCAAAAGGGAAATCGCTGTACTTCTTCAGTTCCTGGAACAGCTTTGCCATCAGCATGGAATCCTTACCTCCGGAAATACATACGGCAATCCTATCCCCTTCTTTTACCAATTCATAGGTCTTAATGGCTCTGGTAAAACGGGTCCAGATGGTTTTCCGAAATTTTTTCTGCAGACTTCGCTCAACTCCCTCGCAGATTTCCCGGGTTTCCTGCTTTTTTACCTGATCCATCAGCCAATTAACATAGCCTCCTGCAAGGCTGACTGCATCATAGCCCTCGTCCCAAAGCTCACCGGCTACCTTAATGCTATAGCAGCCCTTATGGCAGCAAATCACGTAGCGCTTGCTTTTGTCCTGGGGAGGATTGGCCAAAAGCTCCTCTGTTTTAATGGCAATGGCTCCCGGGATTTTCCCGTAGGAAAGCTCGGTTTCACTGCGAATGTCCAAAATCTGATAGGTATCTTTATCTAATGCATTTAATTCTTCTAATGTAATTTCCAAATTTATATGCTCCTTTTTGTCTTTGTTTCCCTCTAAGCCGACGCCCATCGTCAATAGCTCCAATGCAACAGCCGGTTAATCTAAGTATAGCTTTTTACCCCGAAAATTCAAGTGTATCTTGTTTGCTTATCCTATTTTTACTGTCCATATCAATCATGCGTATTGATTTATTCCTTCCAATGATATACATTAAAATAGACAGGAGAATCATTCCTCTTGTCCAGAATAGAGAAAAGGAGGTTCTTGAAGATGAACAGATTAAAAGACAAGGTTGCCATTGTCACCGGCTCCACCAGCGGAATCGGTGTAGGTATCGCCAGACTTTTTGCTGCCGAAGGAGCTAAAGTAGTTATCTGCGGCCGCCGGGAGGAGAAGGGACAGGCTGTCGTTGACAGCATTCGTAAAGAAGGTGGAGAGGCAACCTATCACTTTATGGATATTACCGTTACCGAAAGTATCGAGCAGCTTTTGGCTGATACCCAGGAAAAATTCGGAAGGATTGACGTACTGGTAAATAACGCGGCCAACGTTGGCCTGAAGGATGGCCGGGTGGATGAGTTGACCCTGGAAATGTGGGACAAGGTTTTCCAGAGTGATTTAAGAGGTACCTTCTATACCACCAAATGTGTACTTTCCTATATGCAGAAAAATGAAAC
>JBJELR010000304.1:0-8181 GCA_051879255.1 Lachnospiraceae bacterium
TACTGCCATAAAAATATTCAAAAGCTGGTTGGCATTTACCTCTTCCACCGGAGTAAAGGTGATTTTCATGTCGTTGGCATTGGCATAAATCTGTCGATAGACACTTTTTTCCCTTGGATTCAGCATTTGAAAATAAGGATAAAGGGCTGCATCAAATTCAAGGTTCTGCCCCAGGCTGCCGTAATCTATGGTACCGGTAAGCTTTTTTGCCTCTTCATCACTCAGGGTCTCTCCCTGGTCCTTGATTTCTGTATAGGCAGCTCTCCCGGATACTGTGTCAGGTACCTTGATGCTTTTCTCATCCGGTGCCGTATATTTTGTACCGGCAGAGGCAGCCGCCTTTTTCGCTTCTTCCTTGGCCAATGCTTCTGCTCTGGCTGTATAACGGTCATTCCAATCCACCGTTACTTTAGTACTGACGTTGCTGCTGTCCGTATAGTAGCTGCTGGGCTGGTTCGTCTGACGGTTTTCTTCTTCTGCTGTTGTATCGGTTGGCTGAATTTCCGATTCGGTCTGCTGTATATCCGTCTCATCACTATCCCGGGGTACTTCCGTTTCCATCGTCGTTTCCCGGCCTGCATATAGGAAATTACCTATTGTTTCACTAATATTCGGATTAAATGCACTGGCAACCACCAGTCCGCCAAATAAAACGAATAATGCTGCCAATCCGATCAGAACGCCTTTCACTATTTTCATAGGCTACCTTCCTCATTCGTATATGAACTCATTTATCTAAACTAAATCTTTTTTCAGCATACCATTTTCCAACCATTTCCTCAAGACTGCAAAGGAAAAAATCTGCGCTTTTCTTCTGCTTTCTTTTCTTTCCTATTTCTTTACTGATTTCACCAGCACAAAGGAAATCACCAAAGCTACCCCGTATAAAATTGTGGTAACATAAAGAACATTCCTAAAGGAGCCGGTGATACTTAAAATATAGGAACTGAGCTGGTTCCCACAAAGACCTGCAAATGCCCAGGCAGACAGAGCAAGGCCATGAATCTGGCTGATGCTTTTCATTCCGAAACGGTCAGATAACAGAGTAGGAAGATTACTGAAGCCTCCCCCATATCCTGCATTGATTATACACAAAAGAGCAACTGCCAAAAACACGATTTTATTGTTCACTGCATCCGTCAGAATAGTAATCAGGGAAATCCCAATGGAAAGAATAAAAATTAACTGATAAATGGTGTTTCTGTCCTTTAATTTGTCTGCTGCAGCAGAAAAGCCAATTCTTCCCCCTGCATTAAAAATTGCAGATAAGGAGGATACCAGGCTGACAACCGCTGCGGATACTCCCATAGTGGTAAGCATATCCTTTTCCTGTGCAATTAATGCCAGACCACAGGTAATATTAATATAGAACATCAGCCAGATTCCGATAAAAACAGGATTTTTCAGAATTTCTCCTATTTTTACTCCTGAGGCACCCTGATCCTCTACCCAGCCATCCGGCTTCTTTAACAGAAGATGGCCTGCAAACATCATCACAAAATATATGGCAGCAAGGATATAGAACATATTCGTAATTCCTACGGAATCAATCAGAGCGATGATAATCGGACTTGCAATCACCTTGGCAAGACCAAAGCCGGCCACTGCCAGGCCTGTAGCCAGCCCTTTCTGTTCACTGAACCAAAGCATCAGGGTCTTTACCGGTGAAAGATATCCCAGCCCCAGTCCGATTCCCATAATTACACCATAGCTCAAATAGATGCCCACCAGGGACTTCGCCTGTACGGCAAGCCCCGTTCCGGCAAAGCCGGCTACAAAGCAAAGGGTGGCGATAAGTGAAGATTGATGAATATCTTTTTCCACAATACGGCCTGCGAATGCAGCAGACATACCCAGAACAAAAATGGCAATGCTGAAGGCCCATTCTACCTCTCCCTTGCTGCGTCCTATGTACTCTGCAATATCACTTTTAACCAAAGACCAACAGTATACCGTACCAATGCTGCAATGCAGTAATAGGGCCGGAATCGCAGCCCTTGTCCATTTGTTGTTACACAATCCATTCATTTTTTCTTTCCCACTTTCTTCTTTGTTCATTTATCTTTTTGAGTTTAGAACTTTGCTCTGCTATTGTCAAGACAATAACAAGGAGCCACACCGAGGAAAGTCATCGACAAATTTCAAGTAATTTTATGTATTTTTTATAATTTTTACAAAAAATTTCTTTTAATTATTGACAAATTTTGTCAAGAATTGTATGGTATTTATGTAACAAACTTTCTTTTTCGTCCATAAAGAAAGTTGCACCTAATAGAATATATTAGAAAGAATAGGAGGGGTTATTTTGGACACATTGACTTTATCTCGACTCCAGTTTGGTGTCACTACGATTTACCATTTCTTCTTCGTTCCACTGACTATTGGTTTATCCTTTTTAGTGGCCATCCTGGAAACTCTGTACGTAAAAAAAGGTGATGTACGTTACAAGCAAATGACGAAATTCTGGGGAAAGCTCTTTCTCATCAATTTCTCCATGGGTGTTGTCACCGGTATTGTTCAGGAATTTCAATTCGGAATGAACTGGTCCGGCTATTCCCGTTTTGTGGGCGATATTTTTGGTGCGCCCCTGGCTATTGAAGCATTGGTTGCTTTCTTTATTGAATCCACTTTCCTGGGTGTCTGGATTTTCGGTTGGGAAAAACTTTCCAAGAAGTTACACCTGGCTTCCATCTGGTTGGCTTCCATTGCGGCTTCTTTATCTGCCTTCTGGATTCTTCTTGCCAATTCCTTTATGCAAAATCCTGTAGGCTACACACTGAATAATGGACGTGCCGAAATGACAAACTTTGGTGCTTTACTGACCAACCGTCATCTTTGGTTTCAATATCCTCATGTACTGACTTCCGGGCTTACTACCGCCGGCTTCTTTATTGTCGGTATTTCTGCCATCAATATTCTGCGCAAAAACAATAAAGGCTTCTTTGAAAAGTCTTTCCGTTTTGGTGCTGTTGCTGCTATTATCGGTACCGTTCTCGTTATTTTAGTAGGTCACGAACAGACTCGTTCCGTTGCCAAGGAACAGCCCATGAAAATTGCGGCTGCCGAAGCTCTTTGGGAAACCTCTGCTCCTGCACCTTTTGCCATTGTAGCAAATATCGATCAGGAAAATCGTACCAACAATGGAGAGCTTATTATTCCCGGTGGATTAAGCTTCCTGCTTTACTACAACTTCACCGGTGAGGTTAAAGGAATCAATGATCTTCAGACTGAATTGGAGGCCACACATGGTTCCGGGAATTACATCCCGCCTGTTGCCGTTATTTTCTATTCCTTCCGGGTTATGGTAGCTGCCGGTGGATTAATGCTGATTTTGGGAATTGCTTCCATCGTGATTATGAAGAAAAAACGTGATCTTTCTGCATATCGAAAATGGATGACTATTTTCTCTCTGTCCCTGATTCTTCCCTATCTGGCCAATGCTGCCGGATGGCTTATGGCGGAAATGGGACGTTTCCCTTGGGTGGTCTACGGGCTGCAGACCATGGAAGACGGGGTATCTACTGTTACCGATCCGATTTCTCTGCTGATTTCCTTAATCGGATTTATAGCGGTTTATACTATTCTGGCAATTGCAGACGTTTATCTGATGAAGCGTCATGGCATTAAGAATCCTGAAACGGATCAGGAAATTACATCGTTAACTGAAGGAAAGGGGGCATCCTTGTGGACTTAAATACTTTATGGTTTATTCTGATTATCGTTTTATTCAGTGGCTTTTTCGTTCTGGAAGGCTTTGATTATGGTGTAGGTACCCTGCTTCCCTTCGTTGCCAAAACGGATACGGAGCGTCGTGTAGTACTCAACACCATTGGTCCTCACTGGGATGCCAATGAGGTATGGCTCTTAACTGCCGGCGGTGCTATTTTTGCTGCCTTCCCCAACTGGTATGCTACCCTGTTCAGTGGTTTCTATCTGGCTTTGTTCTTTATTTTACTGGCATTGATTGTTCGTGGTGTAGCCATTGACTTTCGCAGTAAGAATGACAACCCTACCTGGCGTAAAACATGGGACATTTTATTTTTCATCGGCTCCCTTTTACCGGCTGTTCTTTTCGGTGTTGCAGTAAGCAATTTTATGACCGGTGTACCCATCGATGCAAATATGGAATATGCAGGTAATTTTTTCACTCTGCTTACGCCCTTTACCCTTTTAGGTGGTGTAGCCTTTCTTCTGGTGCTTACTTTCCATGGATTACTCTTTTTAGGATTGAAAAATGGAGTAGCTTCTATTGAAGACCGGATTAAAGCCAGTGGAACAAAATTGGGAATTGCCATGTTAGTTGTGACTGTAGCCTGGGTTGTTTACGCAGCCTTTACCACTAACCTGCTCCATAACGGTGTGATTCCCATTATCGCAGTAGCCCTGGCTGCAATTTTACTGATTGCGGCAGTTTTACTGCAGCATAAAGGAGTAACCGGAAAGGCTTTTATCTGTAGCTGTCTTGCCATTGTAATGGTGGTGGTTACTGCCTTTTCCTCCATGTTCCCCAATGTAATGATTTCTACCACATCTGCGGACTACAGCCTGACCATCTATACTGCCAGCTCCAGTCCGTATACCTTAAAAATCATGACCATTGTGGCTCTGACTGCAGTTCCTGTAGTATTAGCCTATCTGGCATGGAGCTATTGGGTATTCCGCAAACGGGTAACCGAACGGGATTTACATTATTGATTTTTTATGAATTTATGGGGGGCTGCGATAAAACTCGCAGTCCCCTTTGCTTTTTCTTAAGCAGAGAGGAGTGTTGTTTTGTTTAGCAAAGCGTTATGGAAAGCCCAAACGAAAAAAGCACTGCTGGTTCAAAGTCTGACTCTGATCATGGCCTTAGGCCATGGTGCTGCCACCGCTGCCCAGGCCTGGGCCACAGCCTGCATTGTTAATGGTATATTTTTTCAAAAAAAATCTCTTCAGGAAGTTTCTGTATTCTTCCTTTTTCTGATTACGGCCATCCTGCTTAGAGGAATATTTTTGTGGGGAGAGGAACATATGGCACTAAAGGTTTCCAGTCTGGTTAAGGGGGAGCTTCTTAAACGTCTTTTGGAACAGGCTCATAGACTGGGACCGGGGGTGATGCTTCATGAAGGCAGAGGGACTTTCTTTACCCTTCTTACCCAGGGGCTTTCCACTTTGGATGCCTATTTTTGCCGTTATCTTCCTCAATTGTTCAAAAGTGCACTGATTCCGCTGATTTATCTGATCCTTGTATTTCCGCTGGATACCGTTTCCGGAATGATTTTCGTGATTACCACACCGCTTATTCCCTTGTTCATGATGCTGATTGGCAAGTGGAGCCACCAGATGAAGAACTCCTCCTGGGAGGCTCTATCCAGAATGGGCGGCTATCTCCAGGACGTATTAGCGGGCCTTTCTACCCTGCGCAACTGGAATCGGGAATATCGGCAGGAGGCCAAAATCCGCAGTGTCAGCAGGGACTTTCGACTGCAAACGATGAAAACTCTGCGTATTGCCTTTCTTTCCGCCTTTGCTCTGGAGTTGCTGACTACGATCAGCATCGCTTTGGTGGCTGTAGGATTGGGAGTACGTCTGGCAGAGGGAAGAATGGATTTTCTTCCTGCACTGTTTTTAATTCTTCTGGCACCGGAATATTATCAGCCTCTGCGTATGCTGGGCCAGCAATATCACAACAGTCAGAATGCCATTCTTGCTTCGGATGAGCTTTTTGCCTTTTTAAATCGTCCCGCCCCCCTCCTCTATTCCCCCAGGGCAGGTCAAAGGTCAAGTACAGCTCCACGAGTTGAGCTGCATCAGGTAAGCTTCTCCTATGATGGCAAACGACCTGCCTTAACAGAGCTTTCCTTTACCCTTTTACCGGAAGGCATATATGCCCTGGTAGGACCCAGCGGTGCCGGAAAAACAACCCTCCTTCGGCTTCTCTTAGGTGCCCTTCCTCCTTCTTCGGGTACAATGACCGTAGACGGTTTACCCTTCTGTGGCTGGGAGGGAGTAGCCTTTATTCCTGCACAGCCCTATTTTTTCCAGGCAACGGTAATGGAAAATATCACTTTAGGACGGGAGGTTTCCCCTAAAGAAGTCTTCTCCATTTGCCAAAAAATCGGTGCAGAAGAATTTATTCTACAGCTTCCCAAGGGTTATGATACCCCTTTAGGAGAACAGGGAATCAACCTCTCCGGTGGACAGGGACAGCTTATTTCCATTGCCAGAGCCATGCTGTGTCCTTCTCGCCTGCTTCTGTGTGACGAAGCTACCAGCAGCCTGGATACCCATTCCGAGGAAATTGTTCAAAGGGCTCTGGAACAATCCTTTAAAGGGAAAACCGTACTGATTAGTGCCCATCGACTCCATACCCTGTACTCTGCACAGGAAGTGCTGGTTCTTGAAAATGGGCAACTGGTTCAGCAGGGAACCTTTGCTGCACTTTCTGCCAAAGCAGATGGTCCCTTTGCTCAAATGCTACAGAAAGGTTTAATACAATGAACGAAAAAAACAGCAAAAAAAGAACACAAAGTCTGCCTTTCCTTCTGGGGCTGCTGCGCCCCTATATCCTACCGATTTTAGGAACCGCTGTCATTGGCTCACTAACCATTTTAGCCAATACCGGGCTTTTGGCCGTTTCTGCTGTGCTCATCTGCCTGGCAGCCCTTCTGCCCCCTATATTGGATTTAATGCCTTTATCTGCAGCCGTCCGACTGTTCGGTATCTCTCGGGGAATTTTCCGTTATTGGGAAAGACTGTCCAGCCATTCTATTACCTTTCAGCTTTTGGAGGATCTGCGGGTCTGGTACTATCGTCAGCTTTTGCCTCTCACTCCGGGAGGAATAATAAATAAACAGGCTAAGCTGTTCAAATCCGTAACAGAGGATCTGGAAACTTTGCAGTTTTTTTATCTTAGAGTGGTGGCTGCTCCATTAGTGGCGCTCATTACTCTTTTATCCGTTTCCGGTATTCTGGCCTTTCTACTACCGAAAGCCATCCCTATTCTCTGGATTGCCGCCAGCATTAATGGGCTTCTGATGCCCTTATTTTCTCGCCGAAGCAGCCAAAAATATGGAGAGATTACCCTTAAGCAGGAATTGTCCTATCGCCATCGTTTACAAGATTTTCTTGTAGGATTAGAAACATTATGGGTCTATGACCGATGTGATGTCCAAAAAAAGGAAACACTGGATACCTATCTTGCCGGAAATCATCTGCGCCAGGATGGGGAAACTCGCAGAGGCCACCTGAATGCTCTTTCCGGTATTATTTCCGGGCTTGCCATGGCCGGTACCCTTTGGGCAGGTGCATTGGCAGTGGAGCAGGGTTCTCTTAAAGGAATCTACCTGTTGGCCGCTGCCTTACTGGTCTATGGGGCACTGGAAGCCGTACAGCCTCTCCCCCTTGCCGTTTCCTACTATTACGACAGTCTGGCTGCCATGGATAATATGCTGGAAATTACCACCGGGGAACCTGTAGGTCTGCCTCTTGCAGGAGACTCCTCCCTCCAGGGTTCTCCCCCCTTACCTGCTCCTTATGAAATCTCCTTTTGTCAGGTATCCTTCACCTATCCCGGTAATAGTAAGCCGGCACTAAACAAGGTATCCTTTACCCTCCCCGCCGGCAGCAATACAGCCATCATAGGCCATATTGGAAGCGGAAAGAGCAGTCTTGTGGCTATGCTGTTAGGCTATTATCGGCCCGAGGAGGGAAAAATCTGTCTTGGCGGAGTCCCTGTAGAGTCTCTGGGAAAGGAAGTACTGTGTAACCGGATTTCTCTGGTGGAGCAAAATCCCTACCTGTTTACTGCCTCTTTACGAGAAAACCTTGAACTGGCCGCAGGTCCCAAGTCTGAGGAAGAACTGTGGGCTGCACTGGAATGGGCTGAGCTTTCTGAAATGGCTTCGGCCTTACCCCAAAAGCTGGATACCCTGCTCTCTCCCCAGGGACAAAATTTTTCTTCCGGTGAACGTCAACGTCTGGCACTGGCAAGAATGTACCTGGAAAATAAGCCTGTCGTGATTTTAGATGAAGCTTTAAAGAATCTGGATAATCTTACTGCCAGTACGCTTTTGGAAAAAATCATTACCTTTTGCAAGGGGCGCACATTACTAATGATTTCTCATGACAGACACCATCCTGTACATATGGATTATCTTCTTTCTATGGAGCAGGGATGTGCCTGTTTAGAGCCTAATTCTG
>JBJELR010000305.1:0-8128 GCA_051879255.1 Lachnospiraceae bacterium
TACCATTTTCAAAACCGCCAAGACAGCGAGGCATATTCTCGTTTACTTCCACAATAATGGCTCTCGCCCTTTCGCATATTGCACTGAGATGGGAAGCGTTGGGACCAAAATTGAAGAAGCCATGCTTATCCATAGGAGCTACCTGAATCATTACCACGTCACTGGGAGTAGCAATGTCTCTGCAATATCTGGGCAGCTCGGAATAGCGGATGGGTGCGTAGAAAGCACAGCCTTTGGCAATATATTTTCTTTCGATGCCGGACATATGCCAGGAGTTCCAGGTAAAATGCTCTCCTGCGTCCTCTCTTTCCATAATGGCTAAAGGCCTTAAAAGTACGCCCCCACGAACCTTTACATCCTTTAACTCATCGGTACGCCTTGCCAAAGCCTTGTCCAGTGCATCGGGAGTACCGGTACACCAGCCATAGTCCACCCAATCACCGGATTGAACCACCTTTGCCGCCTCGTCAGCGGAAACTAATTTCTGGTTGTATTCTGCTGAATAATCCATAATGTAACCCTCCTTAGAATATATAGTTTTTCTTCTCTGTGCCATTATAGCATTTTGGATAATTATGGTCAAGAAAAAAGAGGGATTATTCTGTCAATTTGATGAAATTGCTGAAAAAGTCAATACCATAAATTCTGTTCATAAAAACTTAAGATTTGGCGAGGAATCAAGCAGGTTGAATAACCTGGGCGAATCTGGTACAATAAACGTTAAAGTTTTACGCTAATTTGTACCGGGGCATCAAAAATACTTACTTAATCTTAAGGTGAAGGCTTCGGAATGGAGGAAAGCATGAAGATTTTAGACAAAATGTTTGGCACCCACAGTGAGAGAGAAATAAAGCGGATTATGCCGCTGGTGGATCAGATTGAAAAGCTGAAGCCAAAGATGATGACCTTGTCAGATGAAGAATTGAGAGGAAAGACCCAGGAATACAGAAAGCGGCTGGAGCAGGGAGAAACTCTGGATGATTTGCTGCCCGAGGCCTACGCTACCGTAAGAGAGGCGGCAAGGCGTGTACTTAATATGGAGCACTACCAGGTACAGCTGATCGGAGGAATCATTCTTCACCAGGGGCGGATTGCGGAGATGAAAACCGGTGAAGGTAAGACCCTGGTATCCACCCTTCCGGCCTATCTGAATGCACTGGAGGGAAAGGGTGTCCATGTGGTTACGGTTAATGATTATCTGGCCAAGCGTGACGCGGAATGGATGGGACAGATTCACGAATTTTTGGGGCTGAAGGTTGGCGTGGTATTAAACAGCCTGACCGCTGAAGAACGCAGGGAACAGTACCAGTGCGACATTACCTATGTGACCAACAATGAGCTGGGCTTCGACTACCTTAGAGATAATATGGTAATTTATAAAGAACAGCTTGTACTGAGGGATTTACATTATGCCATTATTGATGAGGTGGACTCGGTACTGATTGATGAGGCCAGAACACCGTTGATTATCTCCGGGCAAAGCGGCAAATCCACCAAATTGTATGAGGCCTGTGACATTCTTGCCAGACAGATGGAACGGGGAGCAGACATGGAGGATTTATCCAAAATGGATGCCATCATGGGCGTAGTACAGGAAGAAACCGGAGATTTTATCGTTAATGAAAAGGATAAAATCGTCAATCTTACGGAGCATGGTGTGGCCAAGGTGGAGCAGTTCTTCCATATTGATAACCTGGCAGACCCGGAGAATTTAGAGATTCAGCATAACATTATCCTTGCCTTAAGAGCGCATAATCTAATGTTCAGGGATCAGGATTATGTGGTAAAGGACGATCAGGTTCTGATTGTAGACGAGTTTACCGGCCGTATCATGCCGGGAAGACGTTATTCCGAAGGCCTGCACCAGGCCATTGAAGCCAAGGAGCACGTTAAGGTAAAACGGGAAAGCAAAACCCTGGCTAACATTACCTTCCAGAACTTCTTTAACAAATTTAATAAAAAGGCCGGAATGACGGGAACTGCACTGACAGAGGAAAAAGAATTCCGGGATATTTACGGGATGGACGTTGTGGAAATTCCCACCAACAGGCCCATTGCCCGTATAGACCTTCATGATGCGGTATACAAGACGAAAAAGGAGAAGCTTCATGCCATTGTAGAGGCAGTTGTTCAGGCTCATGCCAAGGGCCAGCCGGTTCTGGTAGGTACCATTACTATAGAGGCTTCTGAAGAAATCAGCAATCTGCTGCGAAAGAGGGGAATACCTCATAAGGTACTGAATGCCAAATTTCATGAAATGGAAGCGGAAATCGTGGCCGACGCAGGTGTTCATGGGGCAGTAACCATTGCCACCAATATGGCAGGCCGTGGTACGGATATTAAACTGGATGATGCTGCCAGGGCAGCAGGAGGCCTGAAAATCATCGGTACGGAAAGACATGAATCCAGACGTATAGATAACCAGCTGCGAGGCCGTTCCGGTCGTCAGGGAGACCCTGGTGAATCCAAATTCTACATCTCTTTGGAAGACGATTTAATGCGTCTTTTCGGCTCTGAGAGGATGATAGGAATGTTCAATGCTCTGGGCATTCCCGAGAACCAGGAAATTGAGCATAAAACCTTAAGCAATGCCATTGAAACAGCCCAGAAGAAGATAGAGAGCAATAACTTCGGTATTCGTAAGAATTTGCTGGAATATGACCAGGTAATGAATGAGCAGAGAGAAATCATTTACGCAGAACGCCGCCGGGTTCTGGATGGTGAAAGTATGCGGGATGTGATCTACAAAATGATTACCGACATTGTAGACAATACGGTAGATATGGTGGTTGCTGACGATGCAGACAGCAGCGAATGGGATTTAAAGGAGTTAAACTCCATCCTTTTGCCAATTATTCCGTTGGAGCCGGTCAAGAAGGAAGAGATTTCTGAGTTGAAGAAGAACGGCTTAAAGCAGCTTTTGAAGGAAAAGGCAGTTAAGCTGTATGAGGCGAAGGAGGCAGAGTTCCCGGAGCCGGAGGCTATTCGTGAGCTGGAGCGGGTAATTCTGCTCAAGGTAATCGATAAGAAGTGGATGGATCATATTGATGATATGGACCAGCTTCGTCAGGGAATCGGCCTGCAGGCCTATGGACAAAAGGATCCTCTGGTGGAATACAAGATGAGCGGCTACGAAATGTTTGACAGTATGACGGCCAATATCCAGGAGGATACGGTAAAGCTTCTTCTGCACGTCAGAGTGGAGCAGAAGGTGGAAAGGGAGCAGGTGGCCAAGGTTACCGGAACAAATAAGGATGACTCCTTAGGAAAGGCGCCGGTTAAGCGGGAAGAAGCCAAGGTTTATCCCAACGATCCCTGCCCCTGTGGAAGCGGGAAAAAGTATAAGCAATGCTGTGGAAGAAGATAATTAATAAGATAAAAATAAGGAAAGTGTGGTGAACGCAAGTGGTTGAATTAGACCAGATGAAGTCTGAACTTCAGGCTTATAAAACTCCATTGGCGGAAGTGAGGGATTCACTTTGACCTGGTAGGGAAGGCAAAGCGAATGGAGGAGCTGGAAAGAGAAATGGAGGCTCCCGGCTTCTGGGATGATCCGGACAGCTCTAATCAGAAGATGAAGGAACTGAAAAACTTAAAGGATACGGTAGATACCTGCAAAGGGCTAATGCAGCAGTATGAGGATATCGAGACTCTGATTGAAATGGCCTATGAAGCACAGGAGGAGGAAATGGTGGCAGAAATCCGGCAGGAGCTGGATAGCTTTTCTGCCCTTTTGGAAAATATCCGTATTACCACCCTTTTGTCCGGTGAATTTGACAGGGATAATGCCATTTTGAAGCTGAATGCAGGTGCAGGAGGGACAGAATCCTGCGACTGGGCATCCATGCTCTACCGTATGTATACCCGTTGGGCTGAGAAAAAAGGCTTTTCCGTTGAGGTGTTAGACTATTTGGATGGAGAAGAAGCGGGAATCAAATCGGTTACCTTTCAGATAAATGGGGAAAATGCTTATGGCTACCTGAAGTCAGAAAAAGGTGTTCATAGATTGGTGCGGATTTCTCCCTTTAATGCACAGGGAAAACGGCAGACCTCCTTTGTGTCTTTGGACGTTATGCCGGAAATTGAGGAAGACTTAGAGGTGGAAATTGATGATAAGGATTTGCGTATCGATACCTATCGAAGCAGCGGTGCCGGTGGACAGCATATCAATAAGACCTCATCGGCAATCCGAATTACCCATCTTCCTACAGGAATTGTAGTGCAGTGCCAGAACGAGAGAAGCCAGCATATGAATAAGGATAAGGCCATGCAGATGCTGAAATCCAAGCTTTACATGTTGAAGCAGGAGACCAATGCCCAGAAGCTTTCCGATATTAGGGGAGAGGTAACGGAAATTGGTTGGGGCAACCAGATTCGCTCCTATGTTTTTCAGCCCTATACCATGGTAAAGGACCACAGGACCGGTGTGGAGAGCGGTAATGTGGATGCGGTCATGGATGGGAATCTGGACAGCTTTATCAACGGCTATCTGAAATGGATAAGTCTGGAGCAAAAGGAGGGACAATAGTTTTGTCCTAATAGAAAATAAAGAAAGAAAATTTTGCAGGAGATAGGGGGCCTTCCTTATCTCCTTCTGCGTGAAAAGGAGGTAAACGGGGGATGGAACGATGGAGAGAATATTTTGATTTTTTGACCTTTCTTACCCAGGGAGGGAAACTGCCGTTGCTTCTTTTGGGTATGACGATATTACTGCTCAATGTGTGCTGGCTTCTGATACAGCTTTTATACGGTGGAGTAAGCATCTATAATCTACAGGTGGGTGAGACCTATACCTACCTGGGGAGTAGGTGGATTGAACGAAAAAAGGGACGGTATATTCTGTCAATCCCCGAAAATATGATTGAACGGTCTTCTACCACCAGGTATAAGCTGCAAACCGGAAGATTTTTTGCCCGTATTCATCAAGGGCGGCTGCTTTGCATTCAGTTTGGTAAGGAGCATGAGGCCTGTGTGCCAATTAGACGGGAGATGATTGCCAAAAACCACGTTGCAACTTGCCCCCGGCTATAGTATACTTCCTTTTGAAATCGATAGGACGCTGCTAAAGCAGCAGAATGAGAGGTAGAAATGAAGTGGGAAGATAAGGTAAGGCGTGTAGTTCCCTATATACCCGGTGAGCAGCCGGCAGGTAAGCGTCTGATTAAATTAAATACTAATGAGTGTCCATATCCCCCCAGCCCTGGGGTGATGGAAGCATTGAAAACCATGCCGGAAAGTGAACTTCGCTTATATCCGGATCCGGAGGTGGGGCAGTTAAGGCAGGCACTGGCAGACTATTATGGAGTGAAAAAGGAGCAGGTTTTTGTGGGAGTTGGCTCAGATGATGTGTTGGCAAATGCCTTTCTGACCTTTTTTCACAGTGATCAGCCCATACTGTTCCCGGATATTACCTATTCCTTTTATGATGTTTGGGCAGAGCTTTTTGGAATACCCTATGAGCGAATTCCTCTGGATGAAAACTTTCATATCTGTGCAAAAGACTATGAAAAAGAAAATGGGGGGATTATCTTTCCCAATCCTAATGCTCCCACCGGGGTGTTTGAGGATTTGTCTAAGGTAAGAGAAATAGTGGAGGCAAATCGGGAGTCGGTGGTGATTGTTGATGAGGCCTATGTGGATTTTGGGGGAAAGAGTGCCCTTTCTTTACTTAAGGAGTATGATAATCTTTTGGTGGTGCAGACCTTTTCCAAATCCAGAGCGATGGCGGGAGCCCGTATAGGCTTTGCCATCGGCAATGAGAAGCTGATTGGTTACCTGAACGATGTAAAATTCTCCTTCAATTCCTACACCATGAGTCGTCCGGCTATTGCCATGGGAGTGGCCTGTGTAGAGGATGATGCTTATTTTAAGGAGATTGTGGACAAGGTAGTAAAGACCCGGGAACGAACCAAGAAGGAGCTGAAAGACTTGGGATTCTCTTTCCCGGATTCCAGAAGTAATTTTATCTTTGCCAGGCATGAACGTGTTTCCGCAAAGGAAATCTTTGAAGCCTGTCGTAGGGAGCAGATTTATGTACGCTATTTTGCCAAAGAAAGAATTGATAATTATTTGCGGATTTCCATTGGGACAGAAGAGGAAATGAATACGTTATTAAGGTTTTTACGAAACTATCTGACAAAAGCTTAATACTTCGGAATGGAGGAAAAGATGATTAAGTTAATCTGTAAAGGTGCAGTAATTGGAATTGCCAATATTATTCCCGGGGTCAGCGGAGGAACCATGATGGTGGTGATGGGAATCTATGACAAGCTGATTCATGCCATTACCCATATAAAAAGTGAGTTTAAGGAAGCCTTAAGGCTTCTGATTCCTATTGTTATCGGAGCGGCAGTGGGCATCGTGATTTTGACAGAGGTCATTACCAGGGCTTTGGAGCATTTTCCGGTACAGACCAACTTTATGTTTATTGGATTAATAGTAGGTGGACTGCCGATTATTATCAGGAGACTGAAGGAAACGGGAAAAAAGGTTTCCGCAGGGAATATCCTGGCTCTCGTCTTGTTTTTTATCCTTGTGGCAGGCTTTGCCTTTTTGGGTGAAGGAGAAGCAACAGGGGGAGAAATCAGTCTTAATGCAGTAGAGGTGGTAAAGCTGTTTTTTATCGGAATCATTGCCAGTGCTACCATGGTGATTCCCGGGGTCAGCGGCTCCATGGTATTGATGCTTTTAGGATATTACTATTTGATTCTGGATTCTGTATCTGCATTTATTCATGCCCTTCTTGACTTTAATTTTCCGGTCTTGCTGGAAAAAACAGGAATACTTATGCCCTTTGGCATCGGTATTTTAGTGGGAATTGGTATTATCGCAAAGCTGATTGAGCTGGTTTTTGAGAAATTTCCCAACTATGCTTACTGTGCGATTATCGGGCTGATTGTAGCCTCTCCCTTTGCCATTATCCTGATGTCTGATTTAAGCAGATATAGTGTGTTCGGGGTGCTTACCGGACTGCTTACCTTTGCTGTGGGCTTTGTCATTGCAAGAAAGCTGGGTGAGGATTAGGAAAGAGGTAAAGGCCTATGTAGAGTGATTTAGCTTTATAGGGGCCTGTAGTATTTGGAAATTAAGGAAAATGGAGATGAGGAATGAACGCATACGGAGACTTTGCCGAAGTTTATGACATTTTCATGGATCAGGTTCCTTATGAAGAATGGTGCAGCCGTCTGGTGACAATCCTGAGGGAATTTGGTCTTAGAGACGGACTGGTACTGGATTTGGGCTGCGGAACCGGAACACTGACGGAACTATTGGCCAAAGCCGGCTATGATATGATCGGGGTGGACAATTCAGAGGCTATGCTGAACATCGCCCTGGAAAAAAAGGAACAATCGGGAAAGGATATTCTCTATCTTTTACAGGATATGCGGGAATTTGAACTGTATGGAACGGTAAGAGCCATCGTCAGTGTTTGTGATTGCCTTAACTATCTTCTTTGTCGGGAGGATATTATCACCACCTTTCGTCTGGTTAATAATTACCTGGATCCGGGAGGAATCTTTATTTTCGATTTTAATACTGACTATAAATACCGGGAAATCATTGGAGACAGTACCATAGCTGAGAATCGGGAAGAATGCAGCTTTATCTGGGAAAATGATTACCATGAGGAAGCCGGAATCAATGAATACGATTTAACCGTTTTTGTGCAGGATAAGGAGAATTATTTTCGCCGTTTCAGGGAAAACCATTATCAGAGGGGATATACACTTCCCCAGATGATAAGCTGTCTTAACGCAGCAGGGCTGGAATTTGTCCGGGCCTTTGACGAAGCCACAGGCGGGGAAGTAAAAGAGGACAGTGAACGTATTTATTGCATTGCCAGGGAGAAAGGAAAATAAATGGCAGATTATTTCGTTAGAGCTACTGCAGGGAATGCACAGATTCGTGCCTTTGCAGTAAAAACCAAAGATACAGTGGAAGCCGCAAGAAAGGCACATAATACCAGCCCTGTAGTAACAGCGGCTTTGGGCAGATTGCTGTCTGTGGGAGCCATGATGGGAGTAATGCTCAAAGGGGAAAAGGATATGCTTACCCTGCAAATAACCTCAGATGGCCCTATAGGGGGAATAACGGTGACGGCAGATGCCCGGGGGCGGGTAAAAGGATA
>JBJELR010000306.1:0-8023 GCA_051879255.1 Lachnospiraceae bacterium
TGTTGATTGCCGGTGCTACCGGAAGTGGAAAGTCGGTATGTATCAATACCTTGATTATGAGCCTTTTGTATAAGGCAAGCCCGGATGAAGTGAAATTAATTATGATTGATCCCAAGGTAGTGGAACTGAGTGTTTACAACGGAATTCCCCATCTGCTTATTCCTGTAGTAACAGATCCCAAAAAGGCGGCAGGAGCCCTTCACTGGGGAGTCGCTGAAATGACGGATCGCTACCAGAAGTTTGCAGATTTCAATGTCCGGGATTTAAAAGGCTATAATGCCCTGATCGAACAGCGTTTGGCCAAAGGTGAGCAGGATGTACCTTCAAAGATGCCCCAAATCGTAATTATTGTAGATGAGTTGGCCGACCTGATGATGGTTGCCCCCGGTGAGGTAGAAGAATCCATCTGCCGCCTGGCCCAATTAGCAAGGGCTGCCGGAATCCATTTGATTATTGCTACTCAACGGCCCAGCGTGGATGTTATTACCGGCTTAATTAAAGCCAATATGCCCAGCCGGGTAGCCTTTGCGGTATCCAGTGGAGTAGACTCCAGAACCATTTTGGATATGAATGGGGCAGAAAAACTATTGGGAAAAGGTGATATGCTGTTTTATCCCCAGGGCTATCCCAAGCCGGCCCGTATGCAGGGAGCCTTCGTTTCTGACAGGGAGGTTGGCGATGTGGTAGACTTTTTGAAAAACCAGACCCTGGGAAATGTTTACAATGAGGACATAGAAGATAAAATAAAAAATATGGGTGGCAGTGCCAGTTTGGCTGCTGCCTCCGGTGGTGGGGAAAGTCAGCGGGATGCCTACTTTGAAGAAGCAGGTAAGTTTATTATTGAAAAGGATAAGGCTTCTATCGGAATGCTGCAAAGAGTATTTAAAATCGGATTTAACCGGGCTGCCCGTATTATGGATCAGCTTGCAGATGCAGGTGTAGTAGGAGATGAGGAAGGCACAAAGCCCAGAAAGGTATTAATGTCTATGGAACAGTTTGAAGCCTATATAGAAGAAGTACTGTAAAGAAAAAAGACGGAGGTTACCTGAATACTAAAGCAGGAGAAAGAGAGGAAAAATGAAAACAGATATTCAAATTGCACAGGAAGCGGTAATGAAGCCCATCACAGAGGTGGCAAAATCCCTTGATATGAGTATGGATGAGTTAGAGCTTTATGGAAGCTATAAAGCAAAAATTACAGATCGCTACATAGACAAGGTAAAAAATAATCCCAATGGAAAGTTGATTTTAGTTACAGCCATTAACCCCACTCCCGCAGGGGAGGGAAAAACCACCACCACCGTAGGACTGGGTCAGGCCTTTGGCAAGCTGAAGAAAAAAGCGGTAATTGCCTTAAGAGAGCCTTCTTTAGGCCCCTGCTTTGGAGTAAAAGGGGGAGCGGCAGGAGGGGGCTACGCTCAGGTAGTTCCCATGGAGGATTTAAATTTACATTTTACAGGAGATTTTCATGCCATTACCTCGGCAAACAATCTTCTGGCTGCCCTTCTGGACAATCATATCCAACAGGGAAATGAGTTGGGGATCGATACCAGAAGCATTGTCTGGAAACGCTGTCTGGACATGAATGACCGGGTTTTGCGTAATGTGGTAGTAGGACTGGGAAATAAAATGGACGGAACGGTAAGAGAGGATCATTTTGTCATTACTGTTGCCTCGGAGATTATGGCAGTCCTCTGTCTGGCAGACGATATGGAGGATTTAAAAAATCGTCTGTCCCGTATGGTTGTTGCCTACAGCTACGAGGGCAAGCCGGTTACTGCCGGTGACCTGGGTGCAGTTGGTGCCATGGCTGCCCTGTTAAAGGATGCCTTAAAGCCCAATCTGATTCAGACACTGGAGCATACGCCGGCTTTGGTTCATGGAGGACCCTTTGCCAATATTGCCCATGGATGTAATTCCGTAAGAGCCACAAAAACAGCATTGAAAATTGCAGACTATGTCATTACAGAGGCTGGCTTCGGTGCCGATTTAGGAGCTGAAAAATTCTTTGATATCAAGTGCCGCATGGCAGACTTAAAGCCGGATGCCGTCGTTCTTGTTGCCACTATTCGGGCCTTAAAATATAATGGCGGAGTGGCCAAGGCAGACTTAAATCAGGAAAATCTTGAAGCCCTGGCAAAGGGAATCGTTAATCTTAAGAAGCACGTAGAGAATCTGCAAAAATATGGGGTGCCTGTAGTCGTGACCCTAAATGCTTTTGTCAGTGATACCCAGGCCGAAACGGATTTCGTGCAAAAATTCTGTGAAGATAAAGGCTGTGAATTTGCCCTCTCCAAAGTCTGGGAAAAAGGAGGAGAAGGGGGAATCGATTTAGCCCAAAAGGTACTGAAAACACTGGAAGAAAAGCCCTCAGCCTTCAAAGTGCTTTATCCGGATACGCTTTCTTTAAAGGAAAAAATCAGTACCATTGCCAAAGAAATTTATGGAGCCAGGGGAATTGAACTGACACCCGCTGCAGCGAAGCAGTTGGCAAAGCTGGAAGAATTAGGCTTTGGTCATTTACCGGTGTGTATGGCAAAGACCCAGTATTCACTTTCTGATAACCCGGATTTGTTGGGATGCCCCCAGGATTTTACGGTTCTGGTAAGAGAAGCATATGTCAGTGCCGGGGCCGGATTTGTGGTGGTACTAACCGGAGCAGTAATGACCATGCCCGGATTACCCAAAAAACCGGCTGCACTCAGCATTGATGTAGATTCCAATGGAGTCATCACAGGGCTGTTCTAATCTAAGAGCAGAGGTTAGCCATAGGAGATTTTTCGAAAGGGCTTGAAAAGATTGCATGGGGATTAGTATGAAATGTCGAAAATGTGGAGCCATTTTAGCCACCGGACATTTGTATTGTGATGTCTGTGGGGCAGAATACCAGATTGTACCGGATTTTGAACCGGAGCTTGAAATTAGTATGGCTCAAACTCTTTGGGGAGTAAGCGAAGTCCTTCAGAAGGACACACAGAGTATGTCTGTACCGACATCGCAGGAAAAAGATAGCGGTTCAAAAAAATTCAGGCCCATGTTCAAAGGGATCATGTTTCTTTTATTGATTTGCTTCTTTGCGGTTTTGGGAATCCGGCTTTATAAAAGCTCTGTAGGATATCTGGAAAAAAGGGCCAAAGAGGCAGAAACTCAGGGTGATTATGCTAAGGCTGCAGAGTGCTATGAACAGTTGAAGCTAAAGCAGCCTGAAGAAGGAAAATGGTATCTTCATCAGGCACAAATATACCTGCGGCAGGGAGAAATGAATGAGGCTTTGGTCTTAGGACTGCAGGCCTTAGAAACCGGAGAGGAATCGGAAGAAGCCTATAGATTTCTTCTGGAGCTCTATTTACAGCAGAAAGAATACCAAAAGCTGACGGAGCTTTTAGTTCTGTGTCCAAAGACCATCCAACAGGAGTACGCTCAGTATCTGGCGCCACAGCCTGAGGCAGACTATTCCAGCGGGCGATACGATTCGAACTTAGAGGTTACGCTTCTGGCTCCGTCAGTGGAGCCGGAAAGTGGGGTTTATGAAAAAGCAGAGCTGATTCAGGTGGAGGTGGAAGAAGGAACCAGGGTTTATTATACAACAGACGGAACAATACCAAATCGGGAAAGCAGACTTTACCGGGAAGCTATCCCCATGCCTTTGGGAGAGAGCCATTTCGCCTTTGTTGCCTATCGGGGAGAGGAACTGTCGGGGGAAATCACCCGAAGAGACTACTTATTGAATATTAAAACCGGAATTACCCAGGAAGAAGCAGGGGATTTACTGGTGCAGGAAATGATTCAAAAGAGCCGTATTCTGGATAGGAACGGAGCTCTTGCCGGATATTACGGTGTACATCGTTATTTTTACGCTTACCCTCTCCTGATAGAGGAGCAGCATTATTATGTTTTTACAGAGCATTATCTGGAAAATGAAATCAATCGACAGACCGGAAGGCTTTATGCCGTAGATGTAATACAGGGAGCTTGTTATCAATTGACCAAAGAAGATTCAGGAAAGTATAGCCTGGAGGAAATCTAAGATTTGGCTTGCCTTTTTTTTATGAATGAATTAGGATAAAGGACAGGGTCATAATCAGGATGATAAGGAAAAAAGCAGAATGGAGGATATCATGTACAAAATCATAAGAGCAGAAGAGTTGACAACGAACATCTACCTTATGGATGTTAAGGCACCCAGAGTGGCAAAGCGATGCCAGCCGGGGCAGTTCATTATCGTAAGGCTGGATGACAAGGGAGAGAGAATTCCCTTGACCATTTGTGACTATGATCGTGGGAAAGGAACCATTACCATCGTTTTTCAGGTAGTTGGTGCTGAAACCTTGCGTATGGCCGGATTAAAGGTTGGGGACAGCTTCCATGATTTTGTGGGGCCTCTGGGCTGTGCTTCAGAGCTGATTCATGAGAAGAAGGAAGTCTTAAAGGAGAAAAAAATCCTTTTTGTAGCCGGAGGAGTTGGTACTGCACCGGTATATCCCCAGGTAAAATGGCTGCATGAGCAGGGAGTGGAGACAGACGTAATCGTGGGTGCAAAAACCAAGGAGCTGTTGATCCTGGAAAAGGAAATGGAGGCCGTTGCCGGCAATCTCTATGTCACTACAGATGATGGCTCCTATGGCCGAAAAGGAATGGTAACCAATACTATTCAGGAATTAGTGGATAGTGGAAAAAGGTATGATCTTTGTATTGCCATCGGCCCCATGATTATGATGAAGTTTGTCAGTCTCTTAACAAAAGAGTTAAATATTCCTACTGTAGTCAGCTTAAATCCCATCATGGTAGACGGAACCGGAATGTGCGGTGCCTGTCGCGTAACTGTTGGGGAAGAAATTAAATTCGCCTGCGTAGATGGCCCCGAGTTTGATGGACATCTGGTGAATTTTGATGAAGCAATGAAACGTCAGCAGATCTATAAAACGGCAGAGGGCAGAGCCTTCTTAAAAGAAAAAGAAGGAAACACCCATCATGGCGGCTGTGGAAACTGCAGCTAAACGGGAACATAGGGAGGAAAGCAATGGACGTATTAACAAAAATTCCTGTAAAAGAGCAGGAAGCAAAGAAAAGAGCGACTAATTTCGATGAAGTATGTTTAGGCTACACACTGGATGAAGCCATGGCCGAGGCTTCCCGGTGCATTAACTGTAAGAATGCCCATTGTATTCAGGGCTGTCCGGTATCCATTAATATTCCCGCCTTTTTGGAACAGCTAAAGGATGGTAATGTTGAGGAGGCCTACCAGATTATCAGTGAATCCTCAGCTCTTCCTGCAGTATGTGGACGTGTTTGTCCTCAGGAAACCCAGTGCGAAGGAGTTTGTATCCGGGGAATCAAGGGTGATCCGGTCTCCATCGGTAAGCTGGAGCGTTTTGTGGCTGATTGGGCCTGTGAAAAAGGAATTAAACCGGAAGGTGCCAAAGAGAAAAAAGAGAAAAAAGTAGCGGTCATCGGTTCCGGTCCTGCAGGACTTACCTGTGCGGGAGATTTAGCCAGATTAGGCTATGATGTTACCATTTTTGAAGCTCTCCATGAGGTGGGAGGGGTATTGGTCTATGGTATTCCGGAATTTCGTTTGCCTAAAGAGGCTGTAGTGGCAAAGGAAATTGAAAATGTAAAATCCTTAGGTGTTAAAATAGAAACCAATGTGGTAGTAGGTAAGTCCGTTACTATTGATGAATTGATGGAGGAGGAAGGCTTTGATGCGGTCTTTATCGGTTCCGGTGCGGGGCTTCCCAAGTTTATGGGAATTCCCGGAGAGAATGCCAATGGTGTATTTTCTGCCAATGAATACCTGACCAGAGCCAATTTGATGAAGTCCTTCGATGAGAACTCCGCTACACCCATTATGCGGGGTGGCAAAGTAGCAGTCATCGGTGGAGGAAACGTAGCCATGGACGCTGCCCGCACCGCGCTTCGCATGGGCTCCGAGGTGCATATCGTTTACCGAAGAAGCGAGGAGGAGCTTCCGGCCCGTTTGGAGGAAATTCATCATGCCAAGGAAGAAGGGATTATTTTTGATTTATTAACCAATCCCACAGAAATTCTGGTGGATGAAAACGGCTGGGTTTGCGGAATGAAGTGTGTACGTATGGAGCTGGGGGAACCGGATTCCTCAGGAAGAAGGCGTCCAATCGTAAAGAAAGATTCTGAGTTCGTCATGGAGGTTAATGCAGTAATCATGTCTCTGGGAACCAGTCCCAATCCGTTGATTTCTTCTACTACAGAAGGACTGGAAACCAATAAGTGGCAGTGTATTGTAGCCGATGAAGAACGGGGAAGAACCAGCAAGGAAGGCGTATTTGCCGGAGGAGATGCGGTAACCGGTGCAGCAACGGTTATTCTGGCTATGGGTGCCGGTAAAGCGGCTGCTAAAGGAATAGATGAATATTTAAGCAGAAAATAAAGGAGCGTAAGTTTGAGCAAAGGCTTCAAATGGAGGCAATCATGAAAATTACCATAATTGCTGTAGGAAAGGTAAAAGAAAAGTTTTACCGGGATGCCCTGGCTGAATACGGTAAACGTCTTAGTCGATATGGTAAGCTTGAAATTCTGGAGGTAGAGGATGAAAAAACTCCGGAGGAGGCAAGTGAAAGAGAAGAAGAACAAATCCTGGAGAAAGAGGCCCGGCGAATAATCAAATGTATTCGCCCGGGGATGCAGGTTTTTTCTCTTGCCATTGATGGAGAAGCCTTTAGTTCACCTCAGTTTGCCGGATTCATTGAGAAAGAAGGCCTTTTGGGCCACAGTTGGCTTTGCTTTATTATCGGAGGCTCTCTGGGACTGCATCCTAATGTAGAAAAATATTGTCAGAAAAAGATTAGTTTTTCCACAATGACCTTTCCGCATCAGCTAATGCGGGTAATTCTGTTGGAGCAGATCTATCGGGCCTATCGGATTATTCATCAAGAACCCTATCATAAATGACTTTCTCCTGCCATATATATGAGTATGAGAAAAAAGATGGGAAATCTGATTATACAGGAAAAAATTGCAGATTGCTTAAAGCTCCCAAAAGATATTCTCTTGGGAGCTTCTATTATTACTGTTTTAGGCAATCAGGAGCTGGTGATCGAGAACTATAAAGGAATTTTGGACTATCGGGAAGAATGTATTCTTTTACAGGGAAAGCATTACCGAATTCAGATAAAAGGTAAGAAATTAAGAATTGCTTATTATACCAAAGAAGAGATGAAAATATGCGGCTACATTACACAAGTGAATTACCAATAAAAGCTATGGAGGAGGCAGGCCTTGGATTTTTGCTATATCAAAGGGTATGTTTGTATTCTTGTTTCCGGTTCTCAGGTTAATCGTTTTATGAACCTATGTGCCAATCATCACATTCGGCTTTGGGATATTTCCATTGAGGAAACGGGATTTTCCATGAAAATAGAAGTAGGGGATTTTTTTCTCATCAAGGATATACTGAAAAAAACCGGGAGCAGCCTGAAAATCAGGCAGAAACGGGGATTCGCATTCTGGCTTAAGAAACAGGCAAAAAGGAAATTATTTTTAGCAGGTCCTTTCCTTTGCCTGTTTCTTTTATGGTTCTTTTCTCACTTTTTATGGTCTGTGGATGTGTTGGGGAATCGGCAGATTACCAAGGATATGCTGATGGATTTTTTAACTGAACAGGGCGTTTATTATGGAATGCCCCTTTCCCAGATTCCTCTGACGGAAATTAAGCTAAAACTTAGAGAGGCCTATGAGGAGGTCAATTGGGTATCGGTAAGCGTAAATGGAACACAATTAGAAATTCGCCTTAAAGAAAATGACGTATGGAGCCAAAGGCGTGAGCAGCTTCCCGGATTAAACCTGATTTCTCCTGTAGAAGGAACCGTAACGGATATTTTAGTTCGTCAAGGGGTGGCTTTGGTCAAAAAGGGAGATCAGGTGAAAACAGGTGACATTTTGATTGAAGGGAAGGTTCCTGTTTATGATGAGAATGGAGAAGTGAAAAAAGTGGAATATTGCCAGGGGGATGGAGATGTCTGGCTTCTATCGGAAATCCCCGTACAAG